>JBNMNO010000024.1:0-29445 GCA_051275695.1 Mariniflexile sp. | reverse complement strand
TATTGAAACAGGAGCCACCCATAAAACGGTGGCTTTTTTATTTGGTTTAGTTACATTTGTGTTATGCAATTACAGTTTTCATTTATTATTCCTGTTTATAATCGTCCTGACGAAATACAAGAGCTTTTGCAAAGTTTTGAAGGCTTAAAAACGGATACAGCATATGAAATTGTTATTGTTGAAGATGGCTCCGAAATATCTTCAACAGAGGTAATTGAGCCATTTAAATCGAAATTAAATATTTCTTATCTTTTCAAGGAAAACTCCGGTCCGGGAGATTCTAGAAATTATGGAATGAAACATGCCAAAGGGAACTATTTTATCATTTTAGATTCCGATTGCATTCTTCCTGAAAACTATTTATATGAAGTTGAAAAAAGCTTAAAACAAAATTATGCAGATTGTTTTGGTGGGCCTGATGCGGCACACCAGTCGTTTTCTAATGTACAGAAAGCCATCAATTTTTCAATGACATCTTTTATTACTACAGGAGGTATTCGAGGAAACAAAAATAGTGTAGACACCTTTCAACCACGAAGTTTTAATATGGGGATTTCTAAAGAGGCTTTTATAGCTACAAAAGGCTTTGGATTTATTCACCCAGGTGAAGACCCCGATTTATCAATCCGTCTATGGAATTTAGGTTTCAAAACAAAACTTATTGCTGAAGCATTTGTGTATCATAAACGCAGAATTTCATGGACTAAGTTTTATAATCAAGTCCTTAAATTTGGCTTGGTACGCCCCATTTTAAATAGGTGGCATCCTTCAACAAGAAAAATTACCTATTGGTTTCCAACGTTGTTTAGTTTAGGTTTTATAATGTCGCTTTTCATGTTTATTTTAAATATAAAGGTGTTTCTGTTGCTATATGCTTTATATTTTGTTTTAGCTTTGATAATAGCTTTATTTTCAACAAAAAATATTGCCGTTTCAGTATTATCTTTAATAGCGATTGTAATACAGTTTTTCGGGTATGGATATGGTTTTTTAAAATCTACATTAGCTATTGAAGTTTTTAAAAAAGATCCAGAAACGCATTTTCCTAATTTGTTTTTTAAATCGATATGATAAAGAAAATAAAGTCTGACTTACTAGCTTCCATCAAGAACAAAAAGATAAATGTGTTTATTTTATTTTTGTTGTTGGCTTTCATTATTTTAATATTCACCAAGCTTTCTAAAGAATACACCAACACCATTACGTTTACTATTGAAAAAACCAATGTCCCTCCAGAAGATATCATTTTAAATAATTCAACACCCTTAAACATCACTTTAAAAACACATGGTTTTAAATGGCTTAATTATTACTTTTCTAAACCAAAAATTAAAATTGATTTCAGTAAAGATGTTTACAAAAAGGATTCTGTTTTTATCTGGAACAAATCGAAAGCCTATTTAGAAAACACCCAATTTGGAAAGCAGATTGAGTTGCTCAATATATCCCCTGACACCATATTTTTTAAATTTAGTATAAATATGGTAAAAAAACTACCTGTTAAATTAAATTCAGATATACAGTTTAGTCAAGGTTTCGATGTTTCAAAACCCTATGTTTTAGAACCTGACTCCATTGTTGTAATTGGGCCAAGAGCGATTGTTTTAAAAATGGAACGGATAGAAACTTCGCAAGTTTCTTTAAGAGAAGTACGATCTAATGTATCGGAATCTGTAAAACTGAAATTTCCTAAAAACAGTTCAGATTTAACATTTTCAAATGATAAAATCACTTTAAGCGTAGCTGTAGAAAAATATACTGAAGGCACCTTAAAAATTCCTGTAAATATTATTAATGTTCCCGAAAACATAAAAGTAAAATACTTTCCTAAAGAAGTAAATGTGTCGTATTATGTAAGTTTAAGTGATTTTAATACCATTTCAGCTAAAGATTTTGAGGTAATTTGCGA
The DNA here is from genome assembly GCA_051275695.1 of Mariniflexile sp. GTDB lineage: Bacteria > Bacteroidota > Bacteroidia > Flavobacteriales > Flavobacteriaceae > Mariniflexile. Next base: position 27,536 of record JBNMNO010000024.1, on the reverse strand, counting down.
TTATAGTAAAGCCATAAATGAACAATCGCTTTTAGTTCCAGAACTTGAGCAGTTTCCTGAATCTGTTAAAAACGTAAAAATTAATCAGCAACGTATAGAATTTATTATAACAGAATGATTGTAGTTGGGTTAACAGGTGGCATAGGAAGTGGGAAAACTACAGTTGCAAAACTGTTTGAAGGTTTAGGCATACCTGTTTATATTGCTGATGAAGAGGCTAAAAAACTCATGGTCACCTCTAAAGTTATTAAACGAAAACTTATTCAATTATTTGGTAATGAGGCGTATATAAATAACCAATTAAACAAACCTTTTATTGCGAAAATTATTTTTAATGACACATCTTATTTGCAAAAAATGAATACTATTGTGCATCCCAGTGTTGCCAATCATTTTAATAAATGGCTATTAAAACAAACGGCTCCATATAGTATAAAAGAAGTGGCTATTTTATTTGAAAACGATGGTTACAAACATTGTGATTTTGTAATTACCGTTACGGCGCCTAAAGATTTACGAATACAACGAGTATTAAAACGGGATAATACCACTAAAGATGCTATTGAAGCTATTATTAAAAATCAGTGGACTGATGAACAAAAAGTGAAACTTTCACAGTTTGTAATTACTAATATCGAACTTGAAAACACTAAAAGGCAAGTAGTAAAAGTGCATCGGCAAATTCTTAGATCGATAGAGTAAAACCTAAATTTTAACATTTTTGTTAATGTAAGGTTAAAAGGCCATTATACTAAATGTTAAAATGTTAATTTTGAATGATGAGCAAAAGTATATTCATTCTATTAATAATATTAATGAGCTTGTCTTTAATAGGAATTATTTTTGTTCAGGCCTATTATATAAATGGTTCTGTAAATAACGAAAAGGAACGTTTTAAGTTTAATGTAAATAAAGTGCTTAACTATGTTTCTAATACTTTAGAAGACAGGGAAAAGGCTGAATATATTTACGAACTTCAAGACAGAATGTCTCATGGTATTACAGTCGATACTGCAGCCATTCGTAATTTGTATATTATTCAGGAAGACTTTGATTCTAGGGAAACAATTGTTTATAGGAGTGGTACTTTAGAAGAAAACTATAAATTTAATTCCTCGCTCTTTGACATAGGTTTAGATACCATTAATGTAAAACGTATTTTAAACGAACGAGAAACCAAAGTGTTTCAAAATAAAGGTTCAGATGTGGACTTCGATTTAAGTCCAAATGACAAGCTGTTACTTTTAAACAAAATGTCTAGCACCGATAAAATTGTTTTTGATGACGTTTATAAAGATTTAGCTTCCAGATTACCCATTCATAAACGTGTAACCAAAGGAGAAATTCAAGAGCTTTTGTCAACTAAACTTAAAGAAGAAGGTATTAATATCGATTTTGATTTTGCTATTTATAGTAATGATTTAGCAACAAGGGTGCGAAGTGATAATTTTGAAAATGATAAAGTATCACCATATAGTGTGTTTATGTTTTATAATGAAAACAATCAAAGCTCATACAAACTTTTGGTGAATTTCCCAGATGATAAAAAATTTATTTTATCGTCTAATATAGGTATGATTTTGTTGTCGGTAATTTTTACATCCATCATCATTATAGCGTACGGAAGTGCTCTATATCAATTAGTAAAACAACGTAAAATCGCTGAAATAAAAACAGATTTTATAAATAATATGACGCACGAGTTTAAAACGCCTATTGCAACTATAAATTTAGCGCTTGACGCCATTAGAAACCCAAAAGTTATTGATGATAAAGAAAAGGTAATTCGCTACCTTACAATGATAAAAGAAGAAAACAAGCGCATGCATGCGCAGGTGGAAAACGTATTAAGAATATCTAAACTAGAAAAAAACGAACTAAATATAAGTAAGGATAGGTTGGATTTGCACGACATACTATCACATGCCCTATCGCATGTTGAATTGTTAGTAGAAGACAGGCAAGGCTCTATTGAAACATTTTTTAAGGCTCCTAAATCTTTCGTTTTAGCAAACGAAACCCACTTTACTAATGTTATTGTTAATATACTGGATAATGCTATTAAGTACTCCCCAGATGCACCTAAAATTGAAGTGTATTCAGAAAATGTTGGAAACAATATTTTAATAAAAATAAAAGATTATGGTAGTGGAATGAGCAAAGCTGCATCCAAACGTGTGTTCGAAAAATTTTACAGAGAGCACACAGGAAACATTCATAACGTAAAAGGTCACGGTTTAGGGTTGGCCTATGTAAAACGTATCGTTGAAGACCATCAAGGTCATGTATCAGTAGAAAGTGAAAAAGAGAAAGGAAGCACATTTGTAATAAAGCTTCCAATAATATCGTAAATATGGAAGATCAAAAAAAGAAAATATTATTAGTAGAAGACGACCCTAATTTTGGTACCGTTCTTAAAGATTATTTAATGATGAATGATTATGATGTTGTTCATGCTAAAAACGGAATGGAAGGCTTCGAAAAGTTCAAAAAAGACGATTTCGATTTATGCATTCTAGATGTTATGATGCCTTATAAAGATGGATTTACTTTAGCGAAAGAAATACGAGAAAAAAACACCGATGTTCCAATTGTTTTTTTAACAGCTAAAACCATGAAGGAAGATGTTTTAAAAGGCTATAAAGTGGGAGCTGATGATTATTTAAATAAACCGTTTGATAGCGAAGTGTTGTTAATGAAAATTAAAGCCATTATACAACGTAAAGCAACCGAAACCGTTTCAGATAGCAAACAATTTGAGTTTAAAATTGGAGGTTTCGATTTAAATTCAAAACTACGTTTTTTGCGTTATAAAGGTGGAGTCCCCGTAAAATTATCGCCTAAAGAAAATGAATTATTGCGTTTATTGGCTTTGCATGAAAACGATTTAATGCCACGTGAATTAGCACTTACTAAAATTTGGAGAGATGACAATTACTTCACCTCTCGTAGTATGGATGTGTATATTGCAAAATTGCGTAAGTATTTAAAATTAGATGAAAACGTAGAAATAGTTAATATACACGGAGAAGGGTTTCGATTGGTGGTAAATTAATTAGAAACATTTATTGTGCATATTAAAAACTTCAGCAATTTGCTGGAGTTTTTTTAAGTTTTGCTATTTGAACTATTTGTCCAAAGAATTTATAAAAACAAATAAAATTTTTTCATTTTTATTTAACTGTAATATGTGATTTTAAGGTTTTAATATATTTATGACTTCGCTTTTAACTAAATTCGTTTGTTTAACCAATCTTTAAGTTCATAAAAATTTTGAGGCGCCACACCATGGCCAACAGGAAATTCCGAGTATTTGTGTTTGATATGTAAACTATTTAAAAACAGTGGGGTTTCTTGCGCCCAAGCCACAGGAATTACTTGATCGACACTTCCGTGAGAACAATAAAAATCCAAATTTGAATAATCTTGTTTATGTATATCTTCTGGCAAAATATCTTTATTAATATAGCCGCTTAAAGCGATTATATTTTTAACTTTTTCAGGATAAGTTAATGCCACCGCATAACATAAAATACTGCCTTGGCTAAAACCGAAAAGTGTCACGTTATTTTTATTTACAGGATATTCGGCAATCGCTTCATCAATAAATGTAGCAATTAAATCGCGCGATTGTTTTGCTTGTTCGTTGTTGTTCCATTTACCTTGATCTGCATCAAAATTAATAGCATACCAAGCGTTTCCGTTCGGTTGCATCGGGTAGGGAGCTCTTACTGAAATGATAAAAAGTTCTTCAGGCAACTCGGTAGAAAATGAAAATAAATCGTTTTCATCGCTGCCGTAACCATGCATCATAATTAATAATGGTGCGTTTTGTGCTAATGAAGACCTTCGAACTATATGGTGTAAAGAGAGTGATGTATTTGTCATTTTTTATCTACCTAAATTTGCAAACCATTTTTGAAATAATTCTCCTAAAAGCGGAACTGTTTGTGCTTTCCCCGCTATGGCATTTACAAATCCATATATAAATAATACGCCAAAAAACAACCAAAATCCAAAGGTGGCAAACCAACTATCTAATCCACTTACTGCCCAAGCTAAAATAAAGTAGGTAGCCCATAAACCTAGTGCTTGCCTAATATGAAAACTGGTGTATTCATTTTTTTTATCGTTATTCATGAAATACGCAATAATAGTACCAATAATAGTTAAATAACTAAGTATTGCTAAACCTTTTCCTTCTTCAATTTCTTGTTCTGTCATATTTATGAATTTAAAGAAACCTTAGTATTAGAAATAATCCCGTAAACTTTTCCTTTTAAGATTTCATTCTCAAAAATAGCGTTTTTAGATTTGGAAATAATATTCTTAGTTGAAAAAGTATATTTAGTCTCTGGATTAAACAAGGTGATATTCAGTTTATTACCAATATTAATCGGTGTTTGTTCAAATCCAAATCTCAATTTTCCTTTGGTTAAAATATCAATGGTTTTCTTTGTGGTAAAAATAGTTTGTAATGCTCCAAAAGCACTTTCTAAACCAATACTCCCGTAACCTGCGTAATCAAACTCTATCTTTTTATGTTCAATATCCAGTGGGTTATGGTCGCTAGTAACCATATCAATTGTACCGTCTTTAAGAGCTTCTATTAGAGCATCAACATCAGTTTGTGTGCGTAAAGGTGGTAATACTTTAAAATGCGTATTAAAATCGGTTAAAACTTCATCGGTAAAGTATAAATTGTGAATGGCAACACTACAGGTTACATCTATTTTATTCTTTTTTGCTTCTCTAATTAACTCAACCGATTTGGCTGAAGAAATAGTTGGTATATGTAGTTTTCCACCTGTGTATTCCAATAAAAACAAATCGCGAGCCACTTGTAATTCCTCGGCTAAAGCAGGAATTCCTTTTAAACCTAAGGTTGTACTTGTTATGTTTTCATTCATTACACCATGTCCTGCAATATTATTTTCTTGCGGAAAGGAGCACACCAGTCCATTAAAATTACTTGCGTATTGCAATGCAATTTTCATAAGGTTTGGGTTAGATATTGGTTTTTTATAGTCGTAAAAGGCAACAGCTCCTGCCGTACTCATATCAAACAATTCGGCTAAATATTCACCTTTACTGCCATTTGTTAATGCACCAATTGGAAGTACGGTTACCGCATGATTTGCAGCTTTTGAGTTTACAAACGTAATATCGGCGTTCGAATCGATTACTGGGTTGGTATTCGCATTCATGGCCACTACTGTAAAACCAGATGCAGCTGCTGTTTTTAGTCCGTTTGCAATGGTATCGCGTTCTTCAAAACCAGGTTCACCAAAACTCACACTACTATCAAACCAACCTTGTGATATATGAAGGTTTTCTAAGGTAATTTCTTGATATTTTTTTGGATTTTTAATAGAGTTGCCAATCTTAGTAATCACACCGTTTTCAATTAATAAATCTTGAGCTGTATTATGAAACTCGCTTTTAGAATCGATTATGGTGGCAGATTTTATAAGTATGTTCATTTAAAGTATTTTAATATGAGCATTTCAATAATCAATAACGCTAGTGCAAAAATAACAAACCATTTCCACAAGGCGTTAACTTTTGTATCACTTTTTATGCTATCGAAAATTTCGGTAATGGAATCACTAATAGTTATGTTTTTAGAAGTAGAAATAGTTCTGTAATCCAAATCACTTTCATCTCGGTTGTAATTATAGCTTACATTTTTAATAACTTCGTTTTTGTTTTTAATGGTATAAATACCTGCTATTGAAGGGGTTTCAATAGTGCTTATTACAACTTTATTATTAAAATATTGCTGTTTAGGTATGATGCTCATATCATCCTGAACGAGCGATAAAATATTATCTTGAAGTAATTGTGTTTCTACGTCAAAGGTATTTTCATTTCCAATGGTGTAATATAATGCTGGATTTTTAAAACTGAATTTACCAATATTATAAAGCGTTGGGACAATTAATGGGGAGTTTTTAAAACTAGAATTATTGGTATTTAAAGCAGATGTAAATACAAAGGTGTTTTTATTTTGATATAAAAATGGTTTTCCATCTTCAAATTGCAGAATATTTGAAACCTTGTTTGTCGATACGTTGTAAAAGCTACTCGATTTAGGGTATTGAAAATTGCTTACTTGTTTTTCAAAAACACCATCGCTATAAATAGGATGTGAATAATTTATGGTTGTTATCCGTTTTTCAGTTTCTAATAAGTCGTTAAAATTGGAACCATAATTAGATAAAAGTAAGTTGTAAGATGCTTGTTCTATAGTTTTTGAAGGAATAATTATAAGAGAACCACCTTTATCTGTATACGATTTTAAAGCCACAGACAAGGCGTTTGGAATGGCATTTAATTCATTTAAAACAATGAGCCTTTGTTGGTTTATTAAATTGTAATCTAACTGATTTAAGGTGGTTACTCTAAAATTAAATTCTTTCTCAGAATAAATACGTTTTAAAAATGAATCGTCGTCAGCATTTATTACAAGTATATTTATTTTTGAAGCTTTATTGATGTTGAAAAACAACGTATTATCAAACGGTAAGTTAATGTCATCAATAGTTATTTTTCCATTGATTTCTTCACCAACAGGAAGCGAAAAAGTAGTTTCTGCTTTGCCGTTAATAGCGATCGATGTTTTTGCAATTAATTTATCATTATTAAATAAAGAAACAGGTAAATTTCCGATGGAAGTTCCACTGTTTTTTAATATTACTTTTAACTCAATGGAAGCAGGGGTAGATTCAGAAATAAAGGCGCTTTCAATGGCAGTATTATTCGTGTTAATAGGCTCAAGTTTTACAAAGTGTAAGTTGATTAATGAGTCTGATTTTATATTGAAACTACTTGTGTTTTGTTGAAAATCACTAATAAACACTAAGTTTTTTAAAGTAGTAGCTTGATTGCTAAAAAGAGTATTACTTTTTAATAATGCCGCCTCTTGTGTCAATTTGTTTGAAGAATAATCTAACTGTAATAAGTCATTTTTAATTGCTTTTATAGTGGTGTTTCTATAAGTATTATCGTTTGTAATTAAAGATATATTGTCGTCTTCTGGAACATTACCAATAACATCTTGAACGGCTCGTTTTAAAAGTTCGCCTTCGCTTCCTTTAGCCTGCATACTAAATGAATTATCGAGGTATATAACCGTTTCCTTTTTCGAATTAAAAGTGTTGGAATTCGAAGTGAATGGTTGTGCAAATGCAAACACAATAGCGGCAAGTAACAAGAGTCTGGTACACAGAATTAGCCACTTTTTTATTTGAGAACTTTTCCGTGTTTGTAGGGTTGCTTCTTTTAAAAACGCAACATTTGTAAACGCTACTTTTTGGAATTTCCGTAATTGAAATAAGTGAACAATAATGGGTATGAGCAGTATAAATAAAGCGTAAAGAAGTTCGGGGTGTTTAAACTGCATTTTGTTTTAGATTTTTCAAATATAGAAAATGAAAATGAATAAATGTCTAATCTATTGAAATTAACAAAAGAATATATAATCTATCTTTGGTTCCATTTTTAAGGTTTCTAAAAAGCTTCTGATTTCTTTTTGTGCTGTTTTGTTAGCCACCGTAATAATACTTTGAGGGTTTTTAATTTTAGAAAGCGCATTAAATTCTTTTAGCGTTTTTCCATAAATATCTTTACCAATTTTTTCAGGATTATCACAAATCCATTCAAAGGGAATTTCTTTTTCAAGTAATATTTTGGCTATTATTTTGCCTTTAATTCCAGCGCCCCAAAGGGTTAGGGTTTTATTTTTTGTAAAGTCTAACTCTAAGAAGTAGTTCAATTTTAACGGGATAAAATGATTATCAGCATAATGCACATGTGTTCTGGATGTTCGGGTGCTATAATCACGCCATTTGTGTAAAACCATATCACAAGGAATACATTTAAATTTGTTTTTATAAAACCTAAAAGTTAAATCGTAATCTTCTGGATATACATTTGGATTGAACCCATTGCAAGCTATAAAATCGGTTCGGTGAACCATCCAACAAGGTGAGGGGACTACACATTCCTTATAAATTTCAGAATAATTGTTTCCAGTTTTTGTTAAGTTGTTTAACCAGGCTTCATAACTTATATAGCCTGCACCAACACCCTTTTCGCAAAAATATTCAACCAGTCCAACTGCAACATGTTTTTTGCCATAAGTAGTTAAGTTATTCAATAAAACATCCAATTTATTGGGTAGCATAATGTCATCACTATCCATTCTGGTAATAAACTTGCCTTTACTATGCTTAAAAGCTAATTTTAAGGCATCAATAATACCACTTCCTGTATTTTTTAAAAGTTTAATTCTGATGTCTTTTGCCGCAAATTTTTTCACAATTTTATGGCTATGGTCGGTTGATGCGTCATCAACAATTATGAGTTCCCAATTAGTATACGTTTGTTCTAAAATAGAACGAAGACAGTCGGCTATATAAGCTTCTGTGTTTTTAAAAGGCGTTAGTATGCTTATCAACTGGTTTTGCATAAAGCGAATATACATAATTCAGTTTTTTAACAAAACCTTAAGATAGGGATATATAGCATAATAGTAAATTGGACCTCAATTAAAAAAATCTAAAACAATCATTAATGAATACTAAAACTTTAGCCGCTTTATGTGCGGGTATACTATTGGCTAGTTGTACTGCAACAAAATCTTCTGGTAACGATTTAGCTACCAGTTTGCCAATTGAAACTTCAATAAATTTATCAAAAATAGAAAATGATAAAGCGCCTGTAACTATTAATCCGGGACGTTTTACAGTTGAGAAAGTAGTATATCATTTACCCAAAGTAGTACAGGGAACTTATTCTGTGAGCGATTTTGGTAAATATGTAGATAATTTCAAGGCTTTAGATTATAACGGTAACGACATGCCATTTTCCAAAACGGATACTAATTCCTGGACCATTTCAAATGCTAAACAATTAGACAAGATCACTTATTTAGTTAATGATTCTTATGACACTGAAGTTTCTGGCAGAATAGGAGCAGAGAACCCTTTCTCGCCATCAGGAACAAATATAGCACCAGATAATTACGTATTAAACCTACACGGATTTATTGGTTATTTTGATTCATTAAAGAACAATCAATATAAATTGGATGTTACTGCACCAACGTATTTTGTACGTTCATCGGCATTACAAAACACAGGGTCAAAAACAAGTGAAGATGGAGCAAGCGTTACTACGAGTTATTTTGCACCAAGATATTTTGATATTACTGATAATCCCATGATGTATGGCAATCTTAGTGTTGAAGAATTTGAAGTAGGCAATATTAAAGTTGTGTTGAGTGTATATTCTCCAAACAAAACACATTCTGCCACGTCTTTAAAAGAGGCTATGTATAAGATGATGAAAGCACAAAAAGCGTTTTTAGGAGATATAGACAGCACACCGCGTTATGATATTTTTGTTTATTTATCTGATGGTAAAGACGATTCACCAAAAGGGTATGGAGCTCTTGAGCACCACACATCTACCATGGTAGTTATGCCAGAATCTATGGATGAAGAAGCGCTTGCCGATAGTATGATAGAAACAGTGTCGCATGAATTTTTTCATATAGTAAGCCCATTATCTATTCACTCTGAAGACATTCATTATTTTGATTATAACAATCCAACTTTCTCAAAACATTTATGGATGTATGAAGGAGTGACTGAATATTTTGCAAACTTATTTCAAGTAAATCAGGAGTTGATAGAAGAAGATGAATTTTACAATAAAATGAGGGGAAAAATTCAACGCTCAAAAAGTTTAAACGATGCTATGAGTTTTACCATCATGAGTGAGAATGTATTAAAAGCACCATATAAAGACGAATACTATAATGTGTACCAAAAAGGGGCATTAATAGGTATGTGTGTTGATATTTTAATGCGTGAAGAAAGTAATGGAAATAGAGGGATTTTATCTTTAATGAAAGAACTTTCAAATAAATATGGTAAAAACAAACCTTTTGAAGATGATAAGCTTTTTGACGAAATTGCAGCAATGACTTACCCTTCGTTAAGAGACTTTTTCGATAGCCATGTAATTGGTGATATTCCAATAAACTACAACGAGTTTTTAAATAAAGTTGGATTAGAAATTGGTACAGGTAAAGTTGAAACTAATTATATTTTAATGAATGGAGCACCAATTGTTGATGGTGATGGGCAAAAAGGAACTATCTTTTTTACAGATATGGTTTTACAAAACAGCTTTTGGGCAGACAATGGTGCGCAACCAAATGATGTTATTAAATCTATAGACGGTACCTTGTTAACATTGCAAAACGCAAATGAGGTTTTAGAAAAGGTCTTTATGTGGAAACCAGGAAAAGATGTAGACGTTAAGTTAGACAGAAACGGAGAAGAAATAGTTATTAAAACTAAAACTACACCATCGTATACCATGGGTGAGGGCATTATGGAAAAATCAGATGCCGTGCCTCAACAAATTGCCGTACGCAATGCTTGGTTAAAAGGATAATATAATTTACGATTGTAGATTTTTTGAATTACGATTAACGATTGATGAACTATAAGTTTGTCAATCGTTTTTTTTTTGGCGTTACCCAAGGGTCGCGCTTTCCGTTATATCTTTTTTTCGTACCTCAAAAAAGGATGCCACTACAATCGCTAACGCACTTAATATTTAGCCGATTTTCCTTTCGATAACGAGCTGCTAATAAACTCACGAAGATCATCATTAGCAGAAATTAAATCTTCTGCACGTAAATACATCATGTGCCCACTTCTATAGCCTTTAAAAGTAAAGCGGTCTTTCATTTTTCCGCTAGGGTCTATTTGCGACATAGTATATTTTGCTGCAAAATAGGTGGTTGCTCCATCATAATAACCAGATTGGATAAGTACTTTTAAATAAGGGTTTTGCGCCATGGCTTGACGTAATCCTTCTCGGGTACTATCATTGCGGTTATCCCATGGACGCACATCACCAAACATATTATATTTTATATCAGTTTTAAAGTTTAAATGCTCGCGAATATAATAGTTAATAGCTGGAGTAAAAGAATGTAACCAGGATGTTAATTCAGGACTATAATCTGGAGATATACCAGCCTCAGTTTTGTCTATACCTAAATATCTTGAATCTAATCTCCCAATAGTTTCACCTGTTTTATCTCGTAATAAATCTTTCCAGAAAAAACTAGTTGACACAGTTAAATTATTTTGCAAAACAGAAGTTTCACTTAAACCAGAGTAATAAGCTATTTTTTTAGCAACTTGCAGTTTTTCATTTTCAGAAATAAAACCTCCTTTTGCAATAGCAGGCATTAATTTATTGATGGTATAATCTTCAACTTCTGGTAAAATGTCTAACAAATCTTTATTTTGTAAATCTGCCGTTAGTGTTTTATGATACCAAGCAGCTGCTGTAAAATAGGGTAAGTTTAATGCGGAATAAATTGGTTGATCGGTCGCGTATAATTTATAATCGGCAGGAGATACCATAATTACTCCATTCAAATACATCCATTGTTTGCTTTGTAACTCATTGGCTAAACCCATTACCCTAGTTCCGCCATAACTTTCGCCAATAATATATTTAGGAGATTCCCATCTGTTTTTTCTGGTAACAAATGTATTTACCCATTCCGCCAAATATTTTATATCGGCGTTAATTCCAAAAAAGGTGTCTCTTTCAGGGAGTTTTCCTTCTTTGTCTTCAATCATTCTTGAATACCCCGTATTTACTGGATTTACATAAACAATATCGGCAACATCTAAAATGGAATTGGGGTTATCTTTGACTCCGTAAGGTTGAATAGGGTAGCCTTCATTATCTATTTTTAAAACCTTAGGACCCGTATAAGCAATATGCATCCAAACCGATGCAGAACCAGGACCTCCATTAAAAGAAATAACTAAAGGTCTGTTAGCTTTGTCTTTAACATTGCTTCGCTCGTAATAGGTATAATAAAGGGTCGCAATAGGTTTTCCTTTTTCGTTCCAAACAGGTTGCATACCTGTAGATGCCGTATATGGAAAAGTAACTCCTTTTATTGTAGTACTATGGGTGGTAACTACTAATGTGTCTGTTGGAATTTTTATGTTTTGAGAAGTAGCAACTAGCGTTGTAATTGATATTAGGAAGACAAAATATGGTTTCATATAAATATATTTTTTTTTTAAAGATACAGAAAACAAATGTTAAAAATCCTCAAAAACACCCAATCCAAATAAAGCAAAATCGTATTTTACAGGATCTGTGATATCAAGGTTTCTTAAAGCGGTATCTAATTCAAATAAGGCTTTCCCATCATTTTGTTTTCTTTTTAAAAGTCCCAGTTTTCTAGCCACATTTCCAGAATGCACATCTAAAGGGCAGGATAATTGAGCAGGAGTGAGGCTGTTCCAAATACCAAAATCAACTCCAGTAGTATCGTTTCTAACCATCCAGCGTAAAAACATGTTTTTACGTATAAATAAGACTGCATAAAAATTTACCAAATCACACTAAATCTGATGTGATATAATTTCTTGTGGGGGTATTAATTTTCGTAAGTAGTCGAGCACAAGCAATTAATTTTATACAAAGTTAGCCTTTCGTTATTTTTATTAAACTATTTTAAATTCAAACCTTTCAAATAGCTTAAATTGAAATTATTCTACTTTCAGGTATTCTTCTGAATTTAAACCAAAACTCCATCTATGACTTATTACTTCATTGCTATCATTTAGAATTAAATAATAAAATCCGGCATTCAAACTTGTTGTGAATGATGTTTGTGAAACAGGATATATTTCAGCTTCCTCACTTCTTTCACCCATTTCATAAGTGTAAAACAGTTTATCATCTTTAGGTTCTATTTTTATGGTTACGTTACTGTCCTTATATACTCCTATGTAATGTTTATAATCATTTACTTTATAATCAAATAGCGTATCTTTTTTATTAAAGTATTTAGAAATCTTTCTATTAGTTTCTAAAGAGTTTAACTTAATAACTTGAATTTGATAAACGTAATTATCACCAAAATAATAATTACTAAAATGAGCTAAATAGTTAGAGTATAACGAATCTGTTGAGAAGTATTTAGCCATCTTTTTGTTGATTTCACCTTTTACGAATTGGTTGTACCATCCTTTCGTTTTTGATAAGTTTAAAAGTTCAGAAGAAATTAATTCACCTAAGTAATCGAAATAGTCATCGGCCAATTTTTTTCTAACATTAATAGCTTTTAGAAGTCTAATAATAGAATCCTGATTTTTATTTAGTTCATAATCTAAATCAATCAAATTATTATATGCATCATTTTGAATTGAAGTTTTAGTGCGGTCATAACCTAAACCCATTGGAAATTTTTTATTCTCTAACATTTCTTGATTAACCAACTTATTTTGAAAGAGGAAAACCAAAGAATCAACTCTCATAAAAGATGGGGTAACTTTATCTATTTCACTGATATTTTCTTGTAATTCTTTTTGTGCAATAGCTAACAGACGCTCAAATTTTTCCTCTTTTTTTCTCAACTCATTCCAATTATTGATGCTCAATGCAATCAAAATTCCGATAACAACAAGAACAATTTCGCCAATTGCATATCTAAAATATTTTAGTGGCTTGTTATCATCTGCAAGTGTTTTGCGGATTTTTCTGAAGAATGGTATCATAATAGTTGTTGGTTGGTTGGTTGGTTGGTTGGTTGGTTGGTTGGTTGGTTGGTTGGTTGGTTGGACATAATGAATGCTAAGCAAGGAATAAACGCAATTGCGTTTATTTCCATTATATTTATATCTCTAAAATACATAAAAATTATAAGGGACTAAGAAATTTTAATAAACACCTCACAATTAGTGATGTTGCACTAGTTGGTGGTATAAATAACTTACTATGCCAATTTTATCGAAATTTAGTAGCTTCTTATTGATTCTTAATTATTCCCGTATATTTTTTAATAACTAAACTATAATTATTGTATAATTTCATTTTTCAGATTAAATTAATTAATTAGAAATTTTCAAAAACGCCTAAACCAAAGAGAGCAAAATCATATTTAACAGGGTCTTTAGGGTCTAATAAACGTAATGAGGTATCTAACTCTTTTAACGCTTTAGCATCATTCTGTTTTCTGCGGAGTAAGCCTAGTTTTCTGGCCACATTTCCTGAATGAACATCTAAAGGACAGGACAATTGAGAAGGCGAGAGGCTTTTCCAAATACCAAAATCTACACCTGTATTATCTTTTCTCACAAACCATCTAAGCATCATGTTAATACGTTTTGCTGCCGAATTTTTTAACGGGTCGCTGACGTGTTTCTGAGTTCTTTTTAAATGGTCCATATCAAAAAAAGTCCTTTTAAAATTTGAAATGGAGGTTTGTAACGACTCTTTCTCAGCATGTTTTGCAAATACAGCTTCCAAACCATTATGTTTTAAATAAATATTTTTGAGGCATTTTATGAACTGAATACTATCATCGCCATTAAAAGTTCTGTGTACGAATGGCTGTAATTTTTCTAAATCGCTTGCTTCATGATTCAAAATAAAATCATAAGGCGAATTGTCAAGCAATTCCACTAACCGTTTAGCATTATTAATAATGCTTTTACGGTTTCCCCAAGCAATTGTAGCCGTTAAAAACCCAGAGATTTCAATATCTTCTTTAATACTAAATTGATGCGGAATTTGTATCGGGTCACTTTCAATAAACTTAGGGTTGTTGTATTGTTTTACTTTACTCTCTAGAAAGTCTTTGAGTTCTATGTAGATTAGTGTTTTAATGATTATATATAATAATTTATTTATTGACTTAGTCTAAAAAACAAACCTTTAAATCGTCTGATTAATTTAAAGAGTATAACTTTTGGTTCGAGAAAAATATATCTAATAGGAGTATTATTCCAAATAAAGAGTAAATTAAACATAAAAAAAATATTCTTCTTCAAAGAATAGAGAATGCCTTCTAAGGTTAAAAATTTAATATAATTCATTTTTGAAGGTTCACTTTTTATATTTAAAGATGTCATACAATATTGATAAGGAAAATTAACACCCGCAAAAAGGGAACCATACAATGTTCCCCAAATCCGTGGATTTAATTCAAGAATTTTAAAGCTGTTATCCTTTTCATCATACCTTAAATCTATATTTGCAAACCCAGACCAATTAAGAGATTTTATTAGTTTTTCAACTAAATTAAATGCTTCTTCATTTGATATAAATTCTAATCCTATCTGAAATGAAAATTGGCGTTTATTCCATAAGTTACCTTTTTGAATGGTAAATTCGATTATTTCTCCTTGTTTACATAAAACATTACATCCTATATCAAAGCCTTCTATATATTCCTGAATTATATATTGAGTGTTACATTCCTTATTAAATAAAAACGCATTTAAATCATCTGTATTTTTTAAATAAACAATCCCATATCCACCACCAGGGCCTTCAATTGGCTTAGCAAGAACGGGAAAATTTATTTTCATAGTTTCCAATTCTAAATCATTTTTTGGATCAATTAAATTAGTTTTTGGTCCTGAAACACTAAATTTATCCAAATGTTTTGCAAATAAATCTTTGTAGAATGTAGTTTTAAAAGAGTTTATTGAGGGTAATAATCCTAATGTCTTTGAATTATTAATAAGCTTTTTGTTTTTAATAATAAGCTCAATGCCCTTTTCAGATATTGGCATTATTAAATCAATATCATATTTTTTTATTTCCTCATTAATTTTTTCAATACGGCCAGTTTCAGTGTCGTTTCCTTGATGAAAGGAGCAATGTTCAATATATCGGGAATAACGTATATCACAATTATTTTCATTACAAATGGCATAAATTTTTATTCTTTTAATTTGTGTTAGACAATGAACACATGCCAAAGCTAAACCAAATTCAGCATCAGGGATTAAAATTTTAAAGTTATACAGCATTAATTTTTATTAAAAAAAAATATATTGGTAACAAATGGATTTTTTAATTTTTTATTTAAATAGTATTTAGGCCGCTTTTTATTAATTATTAATGATTTTCCCATCAACCATCACTAATTTTCTATCAGCTAAATTGGCCAATTCTTCGTTGTGGGTAACAATTACAAAGGTTTGTCCAAATTCATCACGAAGTTTAAAAAAAAGACTGTGTAAATTTTCAGCAGATTCGCTATCTAAATTTCCCGAAGGTTCATCGGCAAAAATTAAATCGGGCTTATTTATTAAAGCTCTGGCTACTGCAACACGTTGTTGCTCACCTCCGGAAAGTTCGTTTGGTTTATGGTTGTATCGATGTGATAATCCTAAAAAATCTAAAAGTTCTTTTGCGTGTTTTTCAGCGTCAGCTTTTTTAGTTCCTTTTATAAAAGCAGGTAAACACACGTTTTCTAAAGCTGTAAATTCTGGTAGTAACTGATGAAATTGGAAAATAAATCCAATATGTTCATTTCTAAATTTAGCTAAAGTTTTGTCATTCAGGCCATTAATATTAATGTTATTAATAGTAAGTTCGTCAGGTTCTTTTGTAGAAGCTTTATCTAAAGTGCCTAATATTTGTAATAATGTAGTTTTACCAGCTCCAGATGCGCCAACAATAGACACTACTTCGCCTTTTTTTATATGAATATCAACACCCTTTAAAACTTGTAATTCGCCGTAGAATTTATGAATATTTGTTGCTTGAATCATAGGTATTAAATAACAGTTGTGAATTTACTACTTTATGTGGTTATGCACAATTAAGAATCGGCTTTATTGTTAAGTACTATTTATATTTTAAATGTAAATAGAATTGAAGATAAACTAAAATAATGATATTTAACATTTCTATGTTTAACGAGCAGTTTGAAAAAAATGAAACTAAGAATGAGTTTTTAAAACTTATAGGTAAATAACTTTGGTGTGTTTTTATAAAGCCTTAGAATACAGTATAGTATTCATGACATTAGAAAATTTAAGCAAATACAAATTACTTGCATTGAGCATCATTTTTGATATCATTGGTTTTATAACTTTTATAGACATTATTTGGGCACCACTTTCGGGTTACTTAATGACCAAGTTGTATAAAGGAAATAGAGGTAAAATAGCAGGGGTTATTTCTTTTCTTGAAGAAATTATTCCGGAGTTTGATATTATTCCAACTTTTACCATTATGTGGTTAGTTACTTATGTATTTAGTAAAGAAGAAACTATTATAGAAGTGGAGCAATAAAAAAAATCCCTTCCAATTTTGGAAGGGATTTTTGGTTTTATAAGTTATAAGTCAAACCAATATTTATGTTTCTTCCCATATTAAAAATACCATCGGGTTTTAAACGCGATAGATGATTTATATAGGTTTCGTTGGTTAAATTAGTGCCCGAGAGGGTAATAGTTGCCACCTTTTTGAACAAAGTAAAATCGCCACCTAGACCTGCACTTAATAAGTTGTAACCGCTCGTAGGCGTCTCAAAAAAATTAATGTTATTCTGGTTAAATGTGGTTCTTAACTTTATAAAGGTATACGCATTTTTAAACCAAGGTTTTTCAAATTCAATTCTTAAAGTATTAGTTAAGGAATTTGCTGGAATTAATGGTAAATACAAATCATTGGTTTGTTTTCCTGTAACCGTTTCAAAACTAGTTTCAATATGCAACCAATCTAAAGGATGTGGATGAATATGCAACCCTATTTCGCCACCATATAACCGGGCATCATCTTGTAAATAATCAAAAACAGGGTTATCATTTATAATACTTCCGTTAGGAGATAGAAATATATAGTTATTGATTTTATTATAGAATCCGTTTGCAAAAAGTTCAATATGTTCATTTTTATATTCTAAAGCTATATCTGCTTGAAAATTTTGTTCACTTTTTAAATTACTATTTCCAACTTCATATCGGTTTGTGCCTTCGTGTGTTCCATCAGATGTTAATTCTGATAAGTTGGGTGCTCTAAACCCCGTTGCTAAATTTAGACGTGCCGTTATGTTTTTGGCAATATCTGTTTTTATACCCAGTGCCCCATTAAAACTATTAAAATCCTTTTGAATTCCAGAAACAACATTTAAGTTTCTTTTATCGAAGCGTACTCCAAGTTGCACATCGGCTGTTTCAAAATGTATATGAGACGTTGCTAAAACACCAAAATCGTTAGTGGTAGCATCAGGTATTAATTGCTCTTCTCCATAATTAGTGTTGACTTGATTCATACCTTGAATACCTACAATAGTTTCAAACTTTCCTAATTTGGTCAAGTTGTATTTAATATCATAGTTGGCAGTTTTTAGCTTCATGTGCAATGCAGCTTCTAAAACGGCATCATCTTCATGTTCTTCGTCGCTTTCATCTCCATGATGATCTTCAAATTCCTTTCTGTCATTATATATGTAACCCAAATTAACATCTAATCGTGAGTCATTAAAAAACAAGGTGGATTTTGAGCTAAACACATGATTAGTTATATTTTGAAATGGCAATAAAGGTGTTTTTCTTAGCGATTGTTCACCAATTTCTTCTGGAATACCCAATTTAGAACTATTTACATTATATCTAAATTCTGTTTTAAAATTAGATTTTTGATAGCCTATACCTGCTTTAAAATCTTGCTCTCTGAAACGTGTATTTGTAACCCTGTAATCTTTTGTTTTATAATCAGAATGTTCGGTTAAGCTTCCTCTAAATAAAAATTTAAAATTTTCATCTGATGATTTATAACCAGCGTTGGTGTTAAATCCTTCTGTGTTGCTAAAATAGTTGCCACTAATATCTGCTTTTTGAGTATGTGCTACTGCAAATTTCTCAGGATTAATATATAGTACCCCACCAAGCGCATCACTTCCATAAAGAAGGGATGCTGGCCCTTTTATAACTTCAACACTTTCAATTCCAGAATCACTGATACCCAAACCATGTTCATCCCCAAATTGCTGATTTTCTAACCGTACACCTTGTACATAAACCAATACACGGTTAGAACTTAAACCACGAATTACCGGTTTTCCAATACTTAAACCGGTGGTAATACTTTCAACACCAGCAATATTTGTAATACCATCGGCTAAATTTACAGCACCATTTGCTTTTAAGTTTTTCATGGATTCTTGTTCCACTTTCATCACATTTTCACTTTGAAGTTTATGAAATGGTGTAGAAATGATAATATCTTCCATTTCTATGGCTGAAGGGGTTAAACTGATAGTTAAACTATTCGAATTTGGAATGGTGATTTTTAATGATTTGGTTTGATAACCTATAAAAGAGACTAGCATATTATAAGTTCCGGAAGGCAAATTGTCTAATATAAAAGCGCCATTTTCATTTGTATAAGTTCCTTTTTCAATATCGGTAAAATAAATGTTTACAAAACCTAAATTTTCTTTAGTGTTAGTATCCATAACGATTCCTTTTATTGAATTTTGACCATATAAGCTTGTAATTGCTAGCAATAGCAACGTGTTTAATAATAATTTCATAGATGTTTTTTATAATTTAATAATGATTTAAAGCTGAAAAAGATTCAGGATATTCTAAATTATTAAATTAATACAGGAGGTCCGCGAAGCGATGTTTGTAAGCGTTGAAATTCACTTAAAAATTGATATTGAGAAACAATTTTTATAGTTTTTTCTTTAGGAGAGAATAGTTCAATATTAAAAAAACTAAGGGTGTAAGAAGTACTTAACTTAAATTTGTAAAAGTCACAATCTGTATTTATTTCGTGCAAATGGGTTGCTTTTTCTCCTTTACAAATGTCATGTTTATGATGCGCAAAAATATGAGAGAATTTAACCGCAGTAGGAACTAATAATACAATAGCTAGTAGAAGCGTTATTGTTTTAAAAATGATATGTTCTTTTAAGTTCTTCACTAATCTATAAAACGTTTAAAGCCTAGTCTGCTAAGCATTTTTTTTTCAAAGTTCCAGAAAAATTGAAACTGGCCAAAAACCCATCCAATTAAAACGAGCAATATTTGGTAAAATACGAAGCCAATGATAATATATAAAACCCAATAAACAAAAGGATTTAGGTTTTCTTTAGTAATTCCTATAAGTTTTATAATAGGGCGACTTACAAAAATAGATGAAGACCCTGTAGAAGCAAAAACAAAAAAAATGCTAATCATTTCCCATTTATATTTTACTTTCCATTTGTTTTCCAGCTTATTAAAAATAAAAAATGTGGTTTTTAAAAGAAGATAAAAAATAATACAACTTAGAAGTAAATTAAAAATAACGTTTATGTCTTTAAGTAATAAAAAAGACAATTTGTAACTGGAGTACCCTAACACAAGAACTCCCAAGAAAGGAAACAGCAGTTGCCAATTTTGTTCAATTTCCCAACGCTTTTTTAATTCCTTCACACGTATAATTTAAAATGCAAAAGTAACTAAAGCTATTTAAATTCGAGGAATAAATCCAGCTAATTGTTGTTTATAGGTAAGTTGGAAATAAATAAAATAATTATATAGCTTATAGTTAACCTCATAGCCATAATCTATGCTATGTTGATAATCAATTTGCATTTCGTATAAATTAGGGTTAAATCTTTGAGGTTGCATTACACGGTTGTTCCACTCGTTTACATAGAATAAATTTCTACTTTCCATGTATTGTTGCGAATAGTAACCTTCTGGTTTAGCGATACTTGCCAGCCAAAAATTAAAACCAGGTTCAATAATAATAATGTCGTATTCTAACGCATCGTTTGAAATACTTACTGTGTCGTTGAGTTTAAGACTTTCTAATTTTTCGTCTTTGTTTGAAGCTATTTGCTTTGTTGTATTACAACTACATATTAAAAGACAAATCAATACTATAGACGCTATTGTTTTCATTATGCAATAATTTAAAATTATTAATCAAAACAATCAATTGCTTTGATTCTAAAAAAGTAACAACAAGTAAATGGCGTGTTTAATCAACATTAGTTACTTTTTCTAGGTATCTAAATTTACAAAAATCATTCCTTAAATACATGTTCTTGAGTTATTTTAATAAAAAAAAGCCAAACTAATGTTTGGCTTTTTTTAGGCTTTGATGAAGTTTTATTATTTACCTCCGTCATATTTGCCATTGCTTAAAGCACTCAAAAACCTTCTGAACCTTGTGGGGTAGAGTCTTAAGCTTCATAGCTTGAATTAAAACAGGTAAGGCCATTGTAAGCACACTGCCTGTTTTACTTTCGTCTTGTCCTGTTTGACCAGAAACGCCACTAATAATAGTTTTTCCTAAGTCACTGTTTAATAAGTCTAAAATTCCTGGCATAATAATAGTATCTTGAAATAATTAGGATACTAAATTTGAAAGTAAAACGTATAAAAAAAGTCCCAACTATAAGTTAGGACTCAATTATTTATTTTATGGCACAATTAGTATCTTAATTATTTCAAGATACTTATAATTTGTTCAGCTAATTCTGTACCAATTCTATCTTGAGCTTCATTTGTTGCTGCACCTGTATGTGGTGTTAAAGATAATCCTGAATTCATTAATAATTGAATTTCTGGTTTTGGTTCGTTTTCAAATACGTCTAAAGCAGCTCCAGCTACTTTTCCACTTTCTATAGCTTGTACTAAAGCAGCTTCATCCATTACACCACCACGAGCTGCATTGGCAATGAATACACCTTTTTTCATTATTTCAAACTCGGATGCTCCAATAACGTACTCTTTTTGAGCAGGAACATGTAAGGTAATAAAATCTGATTGTTTTAAAACGTCTTCTTTTGAAATGGTTTTAATATCAAAGTTTACTTTTTGACCATCAAAAAACTCTAATTCTAAATGCGCTTTTTCTAAAAAGGGATCGAAAGCAATTACTTTCATTCCAGCACCTAAGGCCACTTTTGCTGTAGCCTGACCAATACGGCCAAATCCTAAAACACCTAATGTTTTTCCTTTAAGCTCAGATCCTTTAGCATATGCTTTTTTTAATTTGCCAAAATTAACGTCACCTTCTAAAGGCATATCTCTATTTGAGTTATGTAAAAAACGTGCTAACCCATAAAAATGTCCGAATACCAATTCGGCCACAGAATGTGATGAGGAAGCAGGTGTATTAATAACATGAAGCCCTTTGCTTTTTGCGTAATCGACATCAATGTTATCCATTCCAACACCTCCACGGCCAATAATTTTAATGCTTTGACAAGCGTCAATTAGGTCTTTACGCACTGTAGTTGCACTACGAACTAAGATGACACTAATTTCTTTTTCATTTATATAATTTACTAATTGCTCTTGTGCAACAGTTGTTGTAATAACTTCAAAACCTCCTTTTTCAAGAGCATCTTTTCCAGTTTGTGAAATACCGTCGTTTGCTAATACTTTCATTGAATTTGATTTTTTTTATTCCCGTGAATACAGAAATTTTTATAATAATTAAGTTTCAATATATAAGATTCCCACAAAAGTGGGAATTATAATTTTATGCTTTACTTTCTAATTCGCTCATTACTTCAACAAGTGCTTTTACACTTTCAATTGGTAATGCATTGTACATAGAAGCTCTATATCCACCCACACTTCTGTGTCCATTAAGTCCGCTAATTCCAGCTTCTTTTAACATAGTTTCAAAAGTTTCTTTTAAGTTTTCATTTTGAAGCGTGAAGGTCGCATTCATAAAAGAACGGTCTTCTTTAGCAGAAAAGCCATTAAACAAAGGATTTAAATCTATTTCAGAATACATGACTCTAGCTTTTTTCTCATTTAGTTCATCAATAGCTTTTACGCCTCCTAAATTTTTTATCCATTCAAGAGTTAACATTGACGTATAAACAGCAAAAACAGGAGGTGTATTGTACATACTGCCATTGCTTATGTGCAATTTATAATCCATGATTGATGGGATTTTACGAGATACTTTACCTAAAATATCTTCTTTAATTACTACAAGTGTGGTTCCCGCAGGTCCCATGTTTTTTTGAGCACCAGCATAAATTAAATCGAATTGAGAAAAATCTAATACACGAGAAAAAATATCACTACTCATATCGCAAACCATAGGAATTGGCGATTTAGGAAACGTTTGCATTTGGGTTCCAAAAATAGTATTATTAGAAGTACAATGGAAATAATCGTAATCTTCCGGGATATCGTAACCTTTTGGAATATAATTAAAGTTGGCTTCTTTTGAAGATGCTACTTCATAAATATCGTCTAACATTTTAGCTTCCTTGATGGCTTTCTCACTCCAAGTCCCGGTGTTTAAGTAACCAGCTCTTTTTTCTAAAAGATTCATGGCAACCATTAAAAACTGGGTGCTCGCACCACCTTGTAAAAACAACGCTTTGTAACCTTTACCCTCAAGTCCCATAAGCTCTAAAACTAGTGCTCTGGCCTTTTCCATAACATCAACAAACGATTTGCTTCTATGCGATATCTCTAATAAAGATAAGCCCTCGTTGTTGAAATCTATAACGGCATGCGATGCTTTTAAGATTACTTCTTGTGGTAAAATACTTGGTCCTGCACTAAAGTTGTGTTTCTTCATTTTTCTAATAGAATTTTAAGATGCAAAGGTGCTAAATAATTAGATATTTAAGAATGAAAATTCAATAATTTTTTCATCAAATTGCTAACAAAAACTCAATAGAATCGATACTATCTGCATAATCCCAAAGTTGTGGTTTTTGTGTGGCACCAAATGCGATTTCGTTTTCAGTAAATCCATTTGAAACGATGCATTGTATTTGGCTATTATCAATCTCTAACCTTTCTTTAAGGGTGTTTTCATTATCGTAAAACTCATAAAACATGGTGGCGATGGGCGATGCATAGCTTCTGTCTTCCTTAATTATAAAAAAACCGTTTTCAAGCATATCAAATTCGCTCATTAAATAAACAGCTTTATTATAATCGTAATTGTTAGCGTATTTTGCTTTATTAATAATGGGATGCCAGTGGTACATGCCATTAAAAAAGGCATCGAAATTGTAGTTTTTAGGGACAAATATTTTGGAAACGTTTCGACACCCTAAACCGTAATATCTAAAAATATCTTCAGACAGATTTTTTAAATCGTCTTCGGTTTCTTGTCCGTTTAAAACAGCAACAGAGTTTCTGTTATTTCTAATAATTGATGGTTTTCCTTTAAAGTAATATTGGAAATAACGTGCTGTGTTATTGCTTCCGGTGGCTATAACCGCTTCAAAATTCTCGATTTTATACTCTGTAAAAGATATTTTTCCTTTAAACTCTGGTTCTACAAATTCTAAGTATTTTGCTAAAAAAGGTAGAAGTTGCTTGTCGTTTGATGATTGTTTAACAAGTACACGATGCCCAGAAATTAACACACAAAGAAAGTCATGAAACCCAACCAAAGGAATATTTCCAGCCATAATAATGGCTACTAGTTTGGGGTTTGTAACATTAAAGGTGTATGGTTTTAACCAAGTTTCTAAATTATTGAGGGTTAATGATTCCACCCAACCTTGTATGGAAAACCTAATATTTTCAGTAGTAAACCAACCATTATGCACTTCGGCTAGTTTTAATTGATTTTTAAAACCATCAAAGAAAATACCGTTTTGTTTAACATAATCTTTTTTTTGAATTACTTCATTAGAAAATTGACTTAGAAAATCTCCTAATTTTACAAAAGCGTTAATTCTTTGTTGTAAATGCATTCTGAATTTGGTTATGAATAGTATTGGCGTTATTTTTGCGACCACAAAGTTAGAAAGAAAAAACGCTATGGCAATTATTATAACAGACGAATGTATAAATTGTGGTGCTTGCGAAGCAGAGTGCCCAAATACAGCAATATATGAAGGCGCAGACGATTGGCGCTACAAAGACGGTACGAGTTTAAGCGGTACTGTAGTTTTAACGGATGGCAAAGAAGTGGATGCAGACGAAGCTCAAGAGCCTGTAAGCGATGAGCTTTACTACATTGTGCCTAGTAAGTGCACAGAGTGCGTAGGCTTTCATGACGAGCCACAATGTGCTGCGGTTTGTCCTGTAGATTGTTGTGTTCCTGATGACGACCATGTAGAAACCAAGGAAGAGCTTTTAGCGAAACAACGCTTCATGCACCCAGAAGGTTAATCGATATTCGATTTTTAAATATATTATAAATCCTGAGCGTTTGCTTGGGATTTTTTATTGAAAGAAGTGATAAAAAAAAACCGAGCTATTTAGCTCGGTTTTTATATAATTATTAATAAATAGTTATTATAATTTAAAGTTTAATCTACCAAAAACATAAGTTCCATCAGATCCCATTTGTACAGAATCTGCTAAACCACCTTGATCTGTCCAACCATCAAACTGAGGGGTTGGATATGTATTGAATAGATTATTTGCACCAATGGTAAGCGTAAGCTTTTCTGTAAACTCATAACCCAAACTAAGGTCTACAACCATAGAAGCTTTATACACATCGGTAGCTACAGGATAAAGCGCATCTGCATCAGCTTGTGTAGTAGCAGGTGAATCTACCCATTGAAAATCTTGTAAGGTGACATCACTAAATTGGGTTAAAGATATTAGGCCATTGAATTTGGAGTTAGAATATCCCAGATTTAAACCAAATTTATAATCGGGTGCAGCAGCCTTTAAATAAGCTTGTGAGAATGGTCCGAAAAAGGTGAATTCATTTAAATCACCATTATGAATTTTATCAATTTTCAATTTATTAAAATTTCCTATTAAACCAATATTTACATTGTTATCGCTACCAAAAGACGTGGTGTAATTAAATACCATATCTAAACCAGTTGTTTTAGTATCTACACCATTTGCAAAAAATTGAGCAGCATCTACATTTAGAGGGCCTAAAACAGTTTGGTCTGTAAAATTATCGGTTAGAATGATTCTGTCATCAACAGAAATTGAATAGGCATCTACAGTAGCTGTAAAACCTCCTTTTTTATAGGTAAAACCAATGCTTCCATTGACTGCTTTTTCTTCTTGTAATGGACCAATTCCGAAGGCTTTAGTAATGGTACTATTATTTGCAGATAGCAATGAAGGAACTGAGTTTCCATTAACAATATTTGTAAATATTAAATTGTAATATAGTTGTGCTAAGGATGGTGCTCTAAATCCAGTAGAAACGGATCCTCTTAATGAAAAATCGTTTGTTATTTTTAGTCTTGTTGCAAGTTTACCATTAAAGGTATTTCCAAAATCGCTATAATCTTCAAACCTAACAGCAGCTGCAATCAAGAATGCATCAGTTACATTAAGCTCGGTATCTAAATAAACACCATAATTGGTTCTACTTCTGTCTACTTCATTATCGGGACTATAACCAGGAAAACCTTGTGAGCCACCAGGTAATTCATTTCCTAAAGGAGAAGTAGCTACATCTTGGTTGTCAGGATTGGTAATTACAACCCCATTCTCATCGTAAAGCCCATAAGAAGGAACCTCACCTGCAAAAATGGCAAAATTTTCTGTTCTATATTCGGTACCAAAAGCAATACTTAAACCAGAAGCTATATCATCGAAATATTTATTAAAATCTAAGCCAGTTGTATTTTGTGATAAATAATGACCACCAGCATCAAAATCGGTAGGAGAGGCATCTTGCATAGACGCATTATTACTTCCTTTTATATAATAATGAAAATTATTCTTTCCATAGGTATTATTAAAATCTAAATTCCAACCATTGTCCATTTTATGACGCACACCAACAGATACAGAAGCATCTGTAATGATAGATGTAATTCTTGGTGTGAAACCATTTGGATATAAACTTGAAACCGTGCGAAGTTCACCATCATCAGAATCATCAACAAACGCATCTCTTGAAAAAGCATATGCATTAGTATCTCTATAATTTCTACCACCAAAAGCATATACTTCTGTATTATCATTTATAGGTAATGACGAGTTAATCATAAAATTAAAACCATCAATACCTGCACTACCATAGCCTTTTCTCCAGGAGAAACCTGGTCTTAATGTATTTTGTTTAGATAAAAATTCCGTAGTAAAATTCATAAAACCACCTTTATCGTTTAATAAAACTCCATAATTAGCATCTATTTTAACGGTAGTACCATCAAAACTTTTGCTTTTCCCATCCAGTCTATTCTCGCCTTCAACATTATAAAGTGTTTCGCCGGTAGCATCTGCCCAACCTTCACCAATAGCTGTACTATAGGCTCCATAGGTTATGCCTCCAGAAAAACCATCGGTATTGTCTTTTAAGACGATATTTATTACACCAGCAATGGCATCCGAGCCATATTGAGCGGAAGCCCCATCTCTTAATACTTCAATTCTTTTTATGGCGGTAGCAGGAATGGTATTTAAGTCGGTTCCAGAATTACCGCGTCCTCTTGTTCCAAATATATTTACAAGTGATGACTGATGTCTTCGTTTTCCATTAATTAACACTAAAGTTTGGTCTGGTCCTAAACCACGTAAAGACGCAGGGACAATATGATCTGCACCATCAGATCCAGATTGCTTAGTTGCATTAAATGAGGGTGCCGCAAATTGTAGTATATCATTAACTTCTACTTTACCAGTCCTTGAAGCTATGCTAGCAACATCTATCACGTCTACAGGAACAGCTGTGTCTGTTGCAGTTCTTTTTGGACTACGAGAGCCAACTAAAACAACTTCGTCAAGGCTGACACCTTCTTGCATAGT
>JBNMNO010000023.1:0-29750 GCA_051275695.1 Mariniflexile sp. | reverse complement strand
GAACAGCGTTCACAGTACTATTAAAATAGGTGGTTCCGCTTGTTGGAACTGAAGTTATTCCATTATTTATAAAATTATTATTTAAATGTAACTCGCCATCATTGTCATGAGTTCCTGTAGATTTATTTGTATACGCATCCCCAAAATATACGAGTGTAGACGGGTTTATTTTTAAAGTACCTTCATTTACTATTTGGGAAAAAATTGTATGCGTACATAAAAAATAAAACAAAAAGGTGAGAGCTTGTATTTTCATTACTTTTTTGGTGTTTTAGTGTTGTTAATGTTATACCTTTATGCTACGTCTTTTGTTTTATCTGTTTCTATAGACGCACTATTATTTAGTAAAAAATATTCTTTTTTGGTTGATGTCGGGTGCAAACATATATGTGTTTAAATCAATTAAAAAATCAATCCGTTTAAAAGAACCTTATCGTTGGTTAAGTGTTGTTTTTTAGATTTTTAGGGTTCATTAAATTGTGTTATGTTTAATATTTTGGATAAATTCCTACAAAAAAATATGAATAAATTAAACAAAATGGAACTTTTTTTTTGTTTATAAATTAAATATTCTTACTTTTTTGTAAGTTAAATAATATAGTTGTAAAGAACAACAAAGAGTAATTAAGTATAAACAATAAATAATTAAAATTATTTAACACAAAAAAGAGCATGCTTTTTAAAGCATGCTCTTTAGGTAAAATAAATTAAGAATTTAGTTTTATGTTTTACTCATAATTTAATCATTGTATTGTGTGTAAAACCCCATTTTGGGTGCAGTTTTTGTTCGGTTGTGTTTTTAAAAAGGTTTTTGAGTTAGCATCATAAGATTGCTTTGTTCTTTACATTAGACTGTAATCCAAAAAAAAAATCTGCAAGATAGTTTACAGATTTTTAATGTATTTTATTTGTTTTAGGAACTATGGCTTTTTTCCTTTCGATACTTTTTGTTTGTTTATTTCATCCTGTAATTGGCGTCTAACTTTTTGTTCACGCTCAACAGCTATTTTGCGGTGCTCTTCAAACTCGTCTTCAAGGTCTGAAAGCACACGTTTTGCATCTTTAGTAATGGTATTGCTGTTTTTAAATTTGTATATAAAGAAAAGTAACAAAGCAAATAACGTTCCTATGATGCTCCACATTATAGTACGATAACCGTCTTTGCTCATTTGCGTACCTAGCATGGACATATTGTCTTTTTCGTTTTTCGTTTTATCTAAAGTACTTTGTGTGCTGTCGAGACTAGTTTTTAAATCTGAAATTTCCTGAGCTTGTGCTTTTAAAGTTATTTGCGAATTCACTAAGTTTTTTTGAATTCCTTTTATTGAATCGTGTACATGAGATTTTAAATCTGTCAACCAAAAAGATTTTACAACTCTGTATTCTTGCCTGCGTTCATCTATAAATTTACCAGATTTTTTAATTACATAGTCAAATTGATTATCGAGCGTCCCACTATTTAATGATAATTTATTGTCTTCACTTTCAGTGTTTTGAGAAAAAGATGAGAGTGCAAATAGAAAAAATAATAGGGTTAGGGGCTTAAGAAAATTCATTTAAAATATATTTTTGGTTGTTTTTGGTTTACTAAGTTAAAAAAAATGTTTATTAAATAGATTAAAATTAAGAAAAAAGCCTCACTAAGTGAGGCTAAAATATATACGGTTTAAAAAAAGGTTTAGACTTTTTGTGAATTAATAGTAGGTATAGCGTCTTACTTTTCCAATATATTTTGCAAGTCTGATCACTTGATGGCTGTATCCATATTCGTTATCGTACCAAATATAAAGTACCGCATTCTTTCCGTCGGAACGGACAATAGTAGCTTTACTATCATAAATAGCAGGAGCAGAGCAACCAATAATATCTGTAGACACTAATTCATCACTCAATTCGTATTTTATTTGCTCAACCAAATCACCTTCCAAAGCATATTTCTTTAAAATAGTGTGAATACCTTCTATAGACGTTTTGTTTTTTAATTCTAAATTTAAAATAGCTAAAGACCCGTTTGGTACTGGTACGCGAATGGCATTAGAAGTTAATTTACCTGTTAAACTTGGTAACGCTTTTGCTACCGCACTTCCAGCACCTGTTTCTGTAATTACCATGTTTAAACCTGCAGCACGACCTCGTCGGTATTTACTATGGAAATTATCAACTAAATTTTGGTCGTTTGTATAAGCGTGGATGGTTTCAATGTGGCCACTTTTAATTCCGAAAGAATCTTCCATTACTTTTAAAACAGGTGTGATAGCATTTGTCGTGCAGGACGCTGCCGAAAAAATATCAACTTTATCAGGATCATTTTCTAAATGATTGACACCATAAACAATATTTGGAACTTCTTTCCCAGGGGCAGTTAATAATACTTTATCCACACCTTTCGATTTTAGATGTCTGCTCAAGGCCGCTTTATCTCTAAAAGCGCCCGTATTATCAATTACCAACGCATTATTAATACCATATGTAGTGTAATCTATATCTTCTGGAGCATTTGCCGATATAATGTTTACAGTAGTACCATTTATTATTAAGGCTTTATTTTTGATATCAATAGAAACAGAGCCAGAAAAATCGCCATGAACAGAATCATTACGCAATAAAGCGGCTCTTTTTTCAAGGGTTTGTTCGTCAATGACGCCACGGGTTACAATAGCTCTTAAGCGTAATTGACTTCCAGCTCCTGTTCTTGCCATTATTTCACGAGCCACCAATCGTCCAATTCTACCAAAACCATACAGCACCACATCTTTAGGTTTTATATGGCCGTTTTTGCCGGCATTTCTTAACTTATCAACAACAAAAGCTTTGGCATTACCATGTTTATTATCATCTAAATGAAATTCGTAAGTTAATTTTCCTATGTCTAGTTTGGAGGGAGGAATATCCAACGAATTTATAGCTTGGGCTATTTCAACAGAATCAAAAATGGAAATGGGTTTTTGTACAAATTTACCAGCATATTCGTGCAGATTTAAAATTTGACTCACATTTCTATCCATTAATGGATTTCTGAAAATAACTAATTCAATAGATTTATCAAACCAAAGGTCGCTTACAATTTTAATAAATTTTACTGTGGCTCTTCTACGATCTGCTTGAAAGGCTAATTCCTTTTCATAATTTTTATTAAAAGGCATATTTTATAGTTTAGATTGTTGATAAATTTTGGCAAAAATACTATAACTATAACGTTTTCGTAGCATAAAAATAAAAAAAAACAACCCTTCAAAAAATATTTTTATTGAAGGGTTTATTTGTTATTAATGATGAGTATTATCTAAAATTAAAACGATCTTTTTCACCCTTTGAATTTATAAGTTCTATTCTTAAGGGTTCGTGATAAGATTTGTTTTTTATGGCTTCTTGTGCATCATCAACGGAGTTTATTTTAATATCATTAATAGCTGTTATTATGGCACCTTCTTCCACCCCGTTTTTTTTCCAATAATCGGCGTATTTATCATCTAACTCTATTATTTTAACACCGTTTGCTGCTTTAAGTTTCTTTAAGTCTTCTGTATTAGCATTTTTTACCTGCCCTACTAAAGGCAAAATAAATGTTTCATTTCTGGTTAAAGTCACCGAAATTGTTTTTAGAATACCTCCTCTATCAATTTTAAGAGTCACCACATCATTAACACGTTTTGCACTAATGTGGCCTGTTAAATCAGTGAATTTTGAAACTTTAATATTGTCAATCTCCTTAATGATATCACCCTTTTTAATACCCGATTTTTCAGCGCCAGAGGCCTCCACCACGCTATCTATGTAAATACCTTCGGTATCATTAACACCAAATTTTTCAGCAGATTGACTATTTAATGCACCACCGGTAATACCTAAAATTCCGTTTTGCACATTGCCATATTCCATAATATCTTCAATAACTCTGCGGGCAATATTACTTGGTACTGCAAATGAATACCCAATGTAAGAACCCGTTTGTGAAGAAATGGCAGTATTAATTCCAATAAGTTCGCCTTTGGTATTTACAAGTGCCCCACCAGAATTTCCAGGATTTACTGCGGCATCGGTTTGTATAAACGACTGTGAACTGGTACCCGATAAATCTCTTGCTTTTGCACTAATAATACCTGCAGTTACTGTCGATGTTAAGTTAAAAGGATTCCCCACGGCCAATACCCATTCGCCAATTTTGGCTTGATCAGAATCCGCAAAAGCTACAAAAGGTAAATCCTCATCCGCATCAATTTTTAAAAGGGCTATATCTGTCTTCGAGTCAAAACCCACAATTTCTGCTTTATAGGTTTTATTGTTGTTTAAGGTAACGGTCAATTTATCCGCGTTATTTATAACGTGGTTATTGGTAATAATATACCCGTCGGCATTAATAATAACACCAGAACCTGTACCCATTTGAGCATACGGCGTGCTTCTGCCAGAAAACAAATCTTGAAGTGTAAGTTGCTCTGTACTTATCGAAACATTTTTCACGTGAACAACAGCATTTATAGTGTTCTCCGCAGCAATTGTAAACTCTGGGGCTTCATTCAATTTTATTAAATTACTCACATTACTCGCGGGTAAATACACGGGGTAAGAACTTGCCTCAGTCACTAAGAGCTCATTTTTTGGTTCCAAAAAAAGTTTGTAAGCACCTAGTGTTAAAGCACCTCCTAATGCCGAAACCAATACTAATGATAAAATCTTCTTCATAATTTTCAGTTAAGTTATAATTCTACTAACGATTAAAATTAAATATTTATTGAATCAACAACTCAACTTTAACGATTTTTAACGTCTACTTTAACGACTATTTAACAAAACATATTTTTTTATACTGTTTAATATTTTTGATTCATTATTTGCGCGTTACCACAAGGGTCGGGCTTTTCGTTACAAGTCCTCACTCGTACCTCGCTGTGGGCTTTTCACTTCAATCCCTAACGCACATGCATCCAACTTTAATTTATAACCTTAAAATGTTGTTTACAAACAAAAAGTTAAAAAGACTTCTTTATATTTGTGCCTTATTATGCTACAGACTTTTTTTAAATATCAAGGAACAGGAAACGACTTTGTGATGATTGATAATCGTCAAGAAATGTTCGACAAAAAAGATGCCAAACACATTGCGTTTTTATGCGACAGGCGTTTTGGTATAGGCGCAGACGGACTTATTTTACTAGAAAACCACCCAACCTTAGACTTTAAAATGAGCTACTATAATGCCGATGGAAACGAAAGTTCTATGTGCGGAAACGGTGGACGTTGTCTGGTGGCGTTTGCAAAACAATTAGGTGTAATTACTAACAAAGCGGTTTTTGAAGCTGTTGATGGAGTGCATCACGCCACTATTGAAGATGGAATTGTAAAACTTCAAATGCAAGAGGTCCATACTATTGAAAAACATCCACAACACGTATTTTTAAACACAGGGTCGCCGCATCATGTACAATTTGAAGCGTTTATTGAAGATTTTGATATTAAATCACAAGGGGCAAAAATTAGATACGGAGCTCCGTATAACGAAACAGGAACCAATGTAAATTTTGTAAAGAAAATTAACGACCAGATTTTTGCAGTAAGAACCTATGAACGTGGGGTGGAAGATGAAACTTTGTCATGTGGCACAGGTGCCACAGCAGTGGCATTAGCGATGCATGCCTTGAAAGAAACCGATAAAAATGTAATTACATTAAAAGTGCAAGGGGGTGAATTGCAAGTAGCGTTTGATGCTGAAAATGGGTTGTATAAAAACGTATGGCTTATTGGGCCTGCAGCATTTGTATTTAAAGGAACGATATGATTACCTTAAAAGGAGAACACATTTATTTAAGAGCCTTGGAACCCGAAGATTTGGAGTTCGTTCATACTATTGAAAACAATGAATCTATTTGGGAAATAAGCAACACCATTACACCGTATTCAAAATATTTAATAAAACAATATTTAGAACAGGCTCATAAAGATATTTTTGAGGTAAAGCAATTACGATTGGTTATTTCAAGTTATGATGATGTTACTTTGGGCATGATTGATTTATTTGATTTCGACTTTAAAAATAGTAGAGCAGGTGTTGGTATTTTAGTAAAAGAACCGAGCGATAGAGCAAAAGGTTATGGTAAAGAAGCTTTAAAATTGCTTGTGAATTATAGTTTTTCGCATTTAGGTTTGCATCAATTATATTGTAATATTTCAGAAGTAAACGAAGCCAGTATTAAGTTGTTTACAAATCAAGGTTTTAAAAATATAGGGTTAAAAAAAGATTGGATTCTTAATAATGGAATCTATAAAAACGAATATGTATTTCAGCTTATAAATAATTAAAATGTATATTAAAAAGATACTCCTGGCAATTGTGTTTATTGGGTTAATCGTAGCATCTTATTTCGCGTATTATGTTTATAAGACTATGATGGATGCAAATACATCCTTTAATAATGATACAGCGTATGTATATATTGCAACAAATTCCACATATCAAGAAGTAAAAGAACAGCTTCAGCCTTTATTAAAAGACATAAAAACCTTTGATGCGCTTGCAAAACAAAAAAAGTATGTTTCCAATGTAAAAGCTGGACGTTTTGCTATTACAAAAGGCATGAACAATAACGATATTATAAATTCTATTAGAAGCAAAAACCTTCCTATTAAATTGTCTTTCAATAATCAAGAGTCACTTGAAAAATTAGCGGGTCGTGCTTCAATTCAAATAGAAGCCGATAGTGTGTCGTTGTTAAATGCTATGAAAGACACTTCTTTTTTAGCTCAAAACGGTTTTAATGAGGCCACCGCTTTAGGAATGTATTTGCCAAATAGCTATGAGTTTTTCTGGAATACTTCAGCAGAACAGTTCAGAGATCGCATGTTCAAAGAGTACAACCGCTTTTGGAATATTAGTCGAAACGAAAAGGCAAAAGCCATTGGTTTATCAAGAGACCAAGTGATAGCACTGGCATCTATTGTCTATGAAGAATCTAAACAAGCTGCAGAACAACCCCGAATTGCAGGTGTTTACATGAACAGAATAAGAATTGGTATGCCGCTGCAAGCAGATCCTACACTTAAATTTGCAGCGTATCTATTACCTGAATATAAAGACTCCGTTATAAAACGTGTTTTAAACATTCATAAAGATATAGTATCGCCTTACAATACGTATAAAAATCTGGGGTTACCACCCGGTCTTATAGCCATGCCAGATATATCGGCAATTGATGCGGTTTTAAATTATGAAAAGCACCAATATCTCTATTTTGCAGCTGATGCGAAGCGTTTTGGGTTTCACAAGTTTGCTAAAAACTTGTCTCAACACAATGTAAACGCCAGAGAATATCAGCACTATTTATCGTCTCAAGGCATCCATAAATAGTGAGATTTACAACAATAAAACACCTGTTGCTTTTTGTTTTAGTACCTTTATGCTGCGTTTCTCAATCTAAACTCGATTCTTTTTTAACTATAAGTGATTCCCTTAATAAGCCTAGGCGAAATGCAGTTGTAATTGCAGAAGCATCTTTGGCAGGAGTGGCATTAATTGGCTTAGACCAGCTTTGGTATGCCGATTATGAACGTTCAAAATTTCATACCATTAATGATAATAGTGAATGGCTTCAAATGGATAAAATAGGGCATGTGTTTACATCTTACCAAATAGGAAAACAAGGCGCGCAACTATTAAATTGGACTGGAGTTAGCAAAAAAAATCAGCTCGTCTATGGTGCTACTTTGGGTTTCGGTTTTTTAACTGCAGTGGAAGTTTTAGATGGCTATTCGCAGGAATGGGGGTTTTCTTGGGGTGATATTTTAGCAAATGCTTCAGGAACTGGACTGTATGTAGGTCAAGAATTACTTTGGGATGAACAGCGTATAGCTTTGAAGTTTTCTTTTCATCAAACCAAATACGCATCACAACGTCCAGATAAGCTTGGGGAAGACCTTTTGGAACAGGTTTTAAAGGATTATAATGGCCAGACTTATTGGCTTAGCGCAAATTTGGATGCTTTTTTTAAAGAAAAAAACATACCAAAATGGTTGAATATAGCGGTGGGGTATGGGGCTGACGGTATGTTAACCGGAATTAAAGATGTTGACAATCAGTTGTTAATAAATATAGATAGGTACCGTCAATTCTATTTAAGTTTAGATGTAAATTTGATGGGCATTGAAACGAATTCGAAGTTTTTAAGGACTGTTTTAGATATTTTAAGTATGATTAAAATACCCTTCCCAACATTAGAATTTAATAGAAATGGGTGTGTATTTCATCTGTTCTACTATTAAAAAAAGTATTTAAACGATTAATTTTGATAAAATCAAAAAATTGTCTAATTTTGCACGCTGAAATTTCAAGGTATGATTACTATGTAATTATGCTGAAAAAGTTTAAAACTTATGAGAAAAAGTATTGCAAGTTACTTAACACTAACTCTAACAATATGTATTCTATTGTTCGTCTCGTTTTCATCTAATGAAACGGTAGATTTAAGTAAGTACTCAACAAATGGCTTAAAGTTAAATTACACTGTAAGTCAAGACCAAAGCATTAAAGATGATGCTTTAGGGTTAAATGATGTAAACAAGCCATTTTCTCCGTATTTAGGAAAATCTTTTGTAGGATTTAAGGAAGCTTTAGCTTTTAAAGAGTCGAGAGGAGACTATTTTGTGGTAAACACTTTAGGTTATTTAGGTAAATATCAATTTGGAGCAGAAACCCTAAAATTGATAGGAATTCATAATCCTACTTTATTTTTAAAGACCCCAGAGTTACAAGAGAAAGCGTTTATTGCTAATACAGAGCGTAATAAATGGATTTTACGAAGAGATATCAAAAATTTTGCAGGTAAAAAGGTTGAAGGTATTCTAATTACAGAGTCAGGTATTTTAGCTGCAGCTCATTTAGCTGGAGCAGGAAGTGTAAAAAAATATTTAAGAAGTTATGGTATTGATAACTTTGAAGACAGTTACGGTACATCTATATCGTATTATATGAAACGATTTTCGGGGTACGATACTTCATTTATAAAAGCAAATAAGAAAGCTAAAGCTGTTTAGTTTTTATGAATAATAAATATCGTAGGTCTTTTATGAAGGTCTACGATGTTTTTTTTCCATGCGTTTGAAGATTGTGTTTTTATAAATTCTGTGGATAAAGTTATATCACAAGCTACACAAATTTGAGTGTTTTGTTCTAGTATATTACTTAAATCTTCAAGCATTTTATTGTTTCTATAAGGGGTTTCAATAAATATTTGAGATTGATTATGTTCAAATGATAGGCGTTCTAACCGTTTCAATTCTACTTTCCGTTCGTCTTTGTCAATAGGTAAATAGCCATTAAACGCAAAACTTTGTCCGTTCATTCCCGAACTCATTAAAGCCATTAAAATAGATGATGGTCCTACTAAAGGCACAACTTTAATGTTTTTTTGGTGTGCAATTTTTACAATATCTGCGCCTGGATCTGCAACTCCGGGGCAACCAGCTTCTGATAATAAGCCCACGTTAATACCTTGTAAACAAGGTTCTAAAAAACCAGGCAAATCAGATTGTTCTGTAAACTTGTTTAAATGAAACATTTTTAAGGAAGGTTGCGATTTTTCTGGGGCTATTCGTTTTATAAAATGTCTTGCCGTTTTATCGTTTTCAACAATAAAGGTGTCTGTGGAATCAATTATTTGTTTAACTGTAATAGGTAATACTTCTAAAGGTTCGTTATCGCCCAGTGTAGTTGGAATTAAATAGAGTACCCCTTTAATTAAAGTCATATATTTTTAAGTTAAAGTTTTAGCTATAACATCACACGCTTCATCTAACATTTTGTAAATGTTTTCAAAACCATCATTTCCACCATAATATGGGTCTGGTATGTTGAAATTTTGGTTAGGATAAATTTCGTTTAAAATAAACTTAACTTTTAATTTATCCTGTTCATTTCTCGCCAGTGATATGATATTTCGATAATTTGATTCGTCCATAGCGTAAATAATATCGAACAAATCGAAATCTGATTCAGTGAATTGTCGTCCTTTCAAATTTGAAATATCTAATCCGTATTTTTTTGCAACAGCCATGGAACGCGTGTCTGGGGCTTTTTCAATATGATAATTACAGGTACCTGCAGAGTCAATAAAAAAAGAATCGCTTGGCAGTTTAGATTTTAAAATACCTTCAGCTAATGGTGACCGGCAAATATTGCCTAAACAGACCATCAAGATATTAGTCATTTTACTTGAATTTATACGGAAAGTTTTTTAGTTAAATCTTCAACGTATTTTCTGAATTGTTTGTCCGTTGTAGATAAATTATCAACTGTTTTGCAAGCATGTAATACAGTGGCATGATCGCGCTTTCCAATTTGAGA
Organism: Mariniflexile sp.; assembly: GCA_051275695.1. Classification (GTDB taxonomy): domain Bacteria; phylum Bacteroidota; class Bacteroidia; order Flavobacteriales; family Flavobacteriaceae; genus Mariniflexile. Next base: position 19,417 of record JBNMNO010000023.1, on the reverse strand, counting down.
GCCAATACTGGCTAAAGAAGCTTTAGTGAATTTTTTAGCAAAAAACATAGCTAATTGTCTCGCTTGAACAATATGACGTTTTCTGGTTTTTGATTGAAGTGTATCAATATCCATTTGGAAATAATCTGACACTACTTTTTGTATGTAATCAATGGAAACTTCACGTTTCGTGTTTTTAACAAATTTCTCAACTATTAATCTCGCTAAATCTAATGTGATCTCTTTTTTGTTGAATGAGGACTGCGCAATTAACGAAATAATAGCACCTTCTAATTCTCTTACATTCGATTTAATATTTTTAGCAACATATTCAATAATATCATCAGGCATTTCAACACCATCACGATATAATTTGTTTTTCAATATTGAAACCCGAGTTTCAAAATCTGGGGTTTGTAATTCCGCAGAAAGGCCCCATTTAAAACGAGATAATAAGCGTTGCTCAATATCTTGCATGTCAACAGGTGCTTTATCACTTGTTAAAATCACCTGTTTGCCATTTTGATGTAAATGGTTGAATATATGGAAGAATACATCCTGAGTTCCTGTTTTACCAGAAAGAAATTGTACATCATCAATAATTAATACATCAATAATTTGATAAAAATGAATGAAATCGTTTCTGTTATTTTTCTTAACAGAATCAATATACTGTTGCGTAAATTTTTCGGCTGAAATATATAAAACCGTTTTCTCTGGATACTTGTCTTTAATATCAACACCAATAGCATGCGCTAAATGTGTTTTTCCTAAACCAACTCCTCCAAAAATAAGCAAGGGATTAAATGAAGTTCCTCCTGGTTTGGCTGCAACCGCTAATCCTGCACTACGCGCTAAACGGTTTGAATCACCTTCTAAAAAGTTTTCAAAACTGTAATTAGGATTTAATTGTGATTCTATTTTTACATTTCTGATTCCTGGAATCACGAATGGATTTCTTAATTCTGGACTTTTATTATTTAAAGGAACATCAACTTCCTGAGATTTCATGGCGCTTCTGTTAGAGCTTGGAATTCTCTCAGTAAATGGCTGTTTGTTGCCATAGGTGTTTTCCATTTTAATAATGTAAACAAGTTTGGCGGTTTCCCCTAATTCTTTTGTAAGTGATACTTTAAGAATTTTTACATAGTGTTCTTCAAGCCATTCGTAAAAGAATTTACTAGGTACCTGAATACTTAAAGCGTTGTCTGAAAGTTTAACTGCTTGAATAGGTTCAAACCAAGTTTTATAAGCTTGCGGTTGAATATTGTCTTTTATAAATTCGAGACAACTATTCCATACCGATTGCGCAGTTACACTCATTTTTAATTGTTGTGGTTTTTGTTTGTTAGTTTGGCGAAAGAAAATTTAAATCTGTTAACTCCTCCTTTTGCTCGGCAAATATGTGAACAAATTTATTAAAAAAAAAATCAATTGCTATTGATTTTTAAATAAAAAATCACCATGTTTAACCCCGTGTCCAATCTACAAAAAAATATTTATAAAACCTTATGAAAATCGATGAAATACAAATAAGAGTGAGATATGGTGAAACTGACCAAATGGGAGTGGTATATCATGGTAATTACCCATTATACTTTGAAATGGGCCGTATTGAATGGTTGCGAAAATTAGGAATTTCATATAAAAATATGGAAGAAAAAGGCGTGATGTTACCAGTAATTTCTTTAAATATAAACTATAAAAAATCAGCGGTTTATGATGATGTAATTAATGTGAAAACACAACTAAAAAAAACACCTACCGCTAAGATTGATTTTGAGTATGAAATCACTAATGAGCATGGTGAAATTTTAACAACAGCGAGTACTACTTTAGTGTTTATTGATATGAATACCAACCGCCCCATGAGAGCTCCTCAATATATTTTAGATGCTATTAAGAATTAGTCTAAATTTCTTTTATGTCGATTTCAAAAAGATGATTAAAACTTTCAAAAATTGATTCAGCGTCGTTTTTTCTAACGGATATTGTGATTCTGCAATCTAACTCAAAGTGTTGATTGATAATATTTAGGTTTTTCTCCTTAATAATACGCATTACGGTATTCATATTTTTATAATTAAAAGATATAAGGTATTCAGTATTTATGGTTTTCTGAATAATAGTTGAGGCTTCAAGTGTTAATTGAGCGGTTGTTTTGTAAGCGCTTATTAAACCACCAATTCCCAATTTAACGCCACCAAAATAACGAACCACTACAATTAAAATATTGGTAACCTCCAAAGATTGTATTTGCCCGTAAATAGGCATGCCTGCAGAATTATTAGGTTCGCCATCGTCGTTAGCGCGATATACAATAGTTTCTGTGCCAATTTGATAGGCGTAACACCAGTGTCTTGCTGAATGATGTTCCTTTTTTAAGGTTTCTAAGTGTTGTTTTACATCGTCTTCATTTAAAACAGGATAGGCATAACCAAAAAACTTACTATTCTTTTCTTTAAACAGAATGCCCTCTGTTGCAATTTTAATGGTTTTGTATGTGTCTTGTTCCGTCAAATGAATTAAAATAAGTTGCTTTTAATTTTTAACAGATTGGAAACATCTTCAGTATCAGCATGTATATGCCATGTTGCAATTCCTAATAGAGAAGCGGTTTCGCAATTAGCTTTATTGTCATCAATAAAAAGACATTCGTTGGCATTAATATTATTTTCGTTTAAAACATAGTCGAAAATATTACGATTTGGTTTTCTTAAATTGATTTCGTGCGATAAATAAAAAGCGTCAAAACAGTTTTGAAATGCTTTGTAAAACGGCACATTTTTTTTAACCCAATCTATATGAAGCTCATTGGTGTTGCTTAAAAGTATCAGTTTATATTTTGAAGAGTCTTTCAATTGTTTTAAAAAGTCTAAACGGTATTCTGGAAAATCTTTAAGCATGAAATTCCAAATACCTATTAACTCTTCTCCTGAAATATCTGGGAAGTTTTCAGCATAAAATTCAATAAACTCTTCGGTAGAAATTAATCCTTGTTCATAGAAACTGTTAAATGCCATCATTTCTTCCGAAAGGGCATCAATCTTAAATGCGTTAAAAGTATGTTTTACAGCACCTTCAATATCTAAATTGATAAAGACATTGCCAAAGTCGAAAATAATCGTTTTAATCATTTTTGTAAATTTTGAGTATGTCACTTAAAATGGTTTCTTCAGAAATTAATTTTCCAGAAAACATTGGAGCTTTTACTCCTTTTTTAAATTGCATATTACCTGTAAAAACCCGTGCTTCATCCCAAAGGTTTTCATCAATAAATGTTTGAAGTGTTTTTGCGCCACCTTCCACAATAACGGAGTTAATGTCATTTTTAAATAAAATTTTACAAATTTGTTGTGCTACATTATTTGAAAAATCTAAATCATTACTGGAGACTATAATTGTTTTAGCATCTTTATTAAACACCGCATAATTTTTAGAAAGTTTGTTTTCTCTATCTATAACAAGGCGCATTGGGTTTTGCCCAGTCCAATCCCTTACAGTTAAGCTGGGATTGTCACACAAAACGGTATAGGTTCCAACTAAAATAGCCTGTTCTTCTGTACGCCATTTATGAACCAATTGTCTTGAATAGGGACTCGTTATCCAAACTGGTTTTTGTTCATTTTTAGTTTCTGGAGCAATAAAACCATCAGCTGTTTGAGCCCATTTTAAAATAATATAAGGCCGCTTTTTGTTATGAAACGTAAAAAAGCGTTTGTGGTGCTCTTTACATTCGGTTTCTAAAACACCTACAATTACCTTACAACCCGCATTTTTTAATTTTTCAATCCCTTTTCCAGCGACTTGTGTGTTATCATCAACACAACCAATAACCACCTTAGGTATTTGGTGTTTAATAATTAAGTCGCTACAAGGTGGTGTTTTTCCATAATGAGAGCAAGGTTCTAAAGTTACATATATGGTAGACAGCCTTAAAAGCGTTTTGTCTTTTACCGAGTTAATGGCATTTACTTCGGCATGATTACTACCATATGCGCTCGTGTAACCTTCGCCAATAATTTGGTTGTTATAAACAATTACACTGCCCACGAAGGGGTTAGGTCTGGTGCTTCCTAAGCCATTTTTAGCAATCTCAATACAGCGTTTAATATATGTTTCGTGAACCGTCAATGGGCTTTATTTAATTTTAACTTCTTCGGTTTTGTCTATATTATAAGTAAAGGAAAGACCTAAAACTTTATAATTTATATCGCCTTTATATTGCACTTTTAATGTTTTAGTCAATAAAGTTCCTATTAGGCCACTTAAATGGGTATCGCTAAAAACACTGTCCGTTGGTACATTTGCCTTTAGTGGAATTGAGAATTCTTTTTTATCGGGTACATTAAAACTTTCGGTTGAAACCGAAGCCATTTCATTGTCGTTTATATACACTTTTATTTCGTCGGTTTGCAATTCACCTCCAATACTATTAGGATTGATAAATAATGCATCTGCAGAAAAAGTGATGTAATCTGAATTTGATTCTAATATTTTTATGTTTTCAACACCAATAAATTCAGGCTTTTCATTTACAGTACAGTTAAAAAAAGTAAACAATATTGTTGATAAGATTATAAAGCGTTTCATTCCTGTTTTTTTAGATTTAATGTATCTTCACTTGCGCAAAATTAACATTTTAAAATGAGTAAAGACCTTATAGTTATTCGGAAAATTGAACCAAACGATAATGCCCAATTAGAGCAAGTTATTAGAGCCTGTTTTCATGAATTTAAGATTCCTTTGGAAGGCACAGCGTATTCGGATAAAGAAACTCCACGAATGTATGAATCGTATCAAAATGATAATGATGTGTATTTTGTAATTGATGCTGATGGTGCAATTTTAGGTGGTGGTGGCGTAAAGCCTTTAAACGATTTTGGTGGGGATGTTTGTGAGATTCAAAAAATGTATTTTTCGCCTAAAGTTAGGGGGAAAGGGTATGGTAAATTGCTTTTTAAAAAATGCATGGATGCTGCCAAAGACTTGGGTTTTAAACAATGTTATTTGGAGTCTGCACCACAACTTAAAGCGGCTGTCCATATTTATGAAAGTTTCGATTTTAAACATTTGGAAGGGGCTTTAGGAAATACAGGACATTACTCTTGTGGTGTTTGGATGATCAAGGATCTGTGATTTACAATTTATGATTTACGATTGATTTGCTTACCTTTAAATCTGAAACTTAGAAGCTTTAAAACTTTGAATTTAAAAGACATACAAAATACATTTCATAACGAGTTGGATGATTTATATGGAAAAGAAGAAGTAGGTAGTTTCTTTTTTATGTTGATTGCATCTTATTATAAGTTTTCCAGACTAAAACTGGCGATGGAACCTGAATATTCGGTTGGTAATTACGATGCTATTTTTAAGGCTTTAGAATTATTGAAAAAAGAGCAACCTATACAATATATATTGGGCGAAACCGAATTTTACGGATTGCCTTTTAAAGTGAATGAACATACGTTAATACCAAGACCGGAAACGGAAGAACTTGTTGAACGGGTAATTTCTAAATTCAGAATTCAGAATACTAAATTCAGAATTTTAGATATTGGTACGGGAAGTGGATGTATAGCCATTTCTTTAGCAAAAAATTTACCTAACGCACAAGTTTACGCCTTAGATGTAAGTAGAGAAGCATTAAAAGTTGCGAAACAAAATGCTGAATTAAATAATGTTCAAGTTGAATTTATTGAAGCTGATATTCTAAATTCTGAAACCTGGGATCTAGATTTTCAAAAATTGGAATTTGACATTATTGTATCAAATCCACCTTATGTTAGAGAGTTAGAGAAACATCTTGTAAAACCTAATGTTTTAAATAATGAACCGCATTTAGCCTTGTTTGTAAAAGATGAAAACCCCCTGCTCTTTTATACTGCAATAACGCAATTTGCTGTTAATAAATTATCCAAAAGCGGGGTATTGTTTTTTGAAATCAATGAGTATCTTGGAAAGGAAATGATTCAATTATTAGTAGATAATAATTTCACAAATATAGAATTGAAACAAGATATCTTTAAAAAGGATAGAATGATAAAAGGAATTAAGAAAAATGAGTGATATTCAACAAAAAATACAAAACTTACGAAACGAATTAAATCAGAACAACTACAACTATTATGTGCTCGATAATGCCACGATTTCTGATTATGAGTTCGATATAAAACTCAATGAGCTTCAGGAGTTAGAAGCGCAACATCCAGAGTTTTTTGATATTAATTCTCCAACACAGCGCGTAGGAGGCGAGGTGGTTAAAAATTTTGAAACCATTCCTCATGAGTATCGAATGTATTCGTTGGATAACTCCTATTCAAAAGAAGATTTACAAGATTGGGAGAACCGAATTAAGAAAATGATTGACGGTCCTGTTGAATATACTTGCGAATTAAAATATGATGGTGCGTCTATTAGTTTAACCTATGAAAAAGGGTTATTAGTAAAAGCACTTACCAGGGGCGATGGGTTTCAAGGCGATAATGTAACGACCAATATTAGAACTATAAAGTCAGTACCGCTTCAACTTAAAGGTGATTATCCAGAAAAGTTTGATATACGTGGTGAAATTGTTTTGCCTTTTGAAGGTTTTATTAAAATGAATGAGGAGCGTATTGAAATTGGAGAGGAACCTTATAGAAACCCCAGAAATACAGCATCAGGAAGTTTAAAACTGCAAGACAGTGCTGAAGTTGCAAAGCGCCCATTAGAATGCTTACTATATACCGTAATTGGTGCTAATCTTGGAATAAATTCGCAGTTTGAAAGTTTAGTGAAGGCCAGAAGTTGGGGGTTTAAAGTTCCAAATGCAGCAACAGTTGCAAATTCTATTGATGACGTTTTAGAGTTTATAGATTATTGGAATGTGCATCGCCATGATTTGCCTTATGAAACAGATGGAGTGGTTGTTAAAGTAAATAATTTGCAACAGCAAGAAGAATTAGGTTATACAGCCAAAGCACCGCGTTGGGCTATAGCATATAAATTTAAAGCAGAACGCGTTTCGACAAAATTAAACAGCATTACCTACCAGGTTGGGCGTACTGGGGCTATTACACCAGTGGCAAATTTAGAGCCCGTTGAACTGGCAGGGACTATTGTAAAAAGAGCATCGCTACACAATGCCGATCAAATTGAAAAATTGGATATTCGAGTAGGGGACGACGTGTATGTTGAAAAGGGGGGAGAGATAATCCCTAAAATTCTGGGGGTCGATTTAAGTAAACGGCCATCAGATTCAAAACCAACAGAATATATTACCCATTGCCCGGAATGTAATACAGAATTAGTGAGGCAAGATGGAGAGGCGCAACATTATTGTCCTAATTATAATGGGTGTAAGCCTCAAATAATTGGGCGTATTCAACATTTTATATCCAGAAAAGCGATGGATATTGAAGGTTTAGGAGGAGAAACAGTAGCCCTTTTAGTTAATGAGGGTTTGATTTCAAATTATTCTGATTTATATGAATTGACCAAAGAACAGGTTATTCCTCTGGAGCGTATGGCAGAAAAGAGTGCCGATAATTTAATTCAGGGTATTGAGCAATCAAAAAGAATACCTTTTGAACGCGTTTTATTTGCTATAGGTATAAGGTATGTAGGAGAAACGGTTGCTAAAAAGTTAGCGAAACATTATAAGACTATTGATGCCATTGCAAATGCTTCAGAAGAGGAACTAGTGAATGTTGATGAAATTGGAGTTAAAATAGCTGAAAGTGTCAAAGCATTTTTTGATTCAGAAGAAAATGTACTCATAATTAATAGATTAAGGTCGTTTGGTGTGCAATTAGAAATTTCTGCTGAACAACTTATGGGTCAGACCGATATATTAAAAGGACAGAATATAGTTATTTCAGGCGTTTTTGAATCGCTTTCACGCGATGATCTTAAAAAACTAATTGAAGATAATGGAGGTAAACTAAGTAGTTCGATTTCATCAAAAACAAGTTTTATAGTTGCCGGCGATAATATGGGCCCAAGTAAAAAGAAAAAAGCGGAAGATTTAAATATTATTATGATTAATGAATATGAATTCTTACAAAAAATTGAATAATTTTACAATTAATCGATAAAAAGCATTTTTTTATCGTTTAATTGTAAAATAAATTTTATATTTGTACTTTAACTATCAATTGCTGTTATGTACAAGTCAAAGATTTTACTGGGTTTAGTATTTTTATTTTATGCACTATCTGTAATATTTCAATTTATTGGTTATAGTGATGTAGCAAATTCTTTTAAATCATTTATTTTACCCATGGTTACCGTATTCTGTTTTTTAAATTTCAACCACAAAACTTTGTTTTTTTCTTTGTTTTTGGTCTTCTATTCTATTTCAGATTTATTGTCTTTCATACAACCTTATACCTCTCATAATGTAGATTATTTCCTTGGGAATTCGTTGTATATTATGGCTTATACCTGTCTTATATTAGAAATATGTAAATCTGTTTGTTTATTTCATGTTTTAAGAAATTATAAAATTCATATACTTGTTTTAACCGTATTAAATATTTATATAGTTTATGTGTTACAAGTTATCATTAATTCTGTAATAGCAGAAACGAGCGAGTATTATGTAGAATTAACATATAATATTGTTATGTTTTTACTTTTGTCGATGGCTTTAATAAATTATTTTTATAGAGACAATTTGAAGTCTTTATATTTATTTTTGGGTTCACTCTGCTTAGTGTTTGGAGAAGTGATTTGGGTCGCCTACACATACATTTCGGAAAGAAACTTACTGAATGTGTTATCGACAACATTATTTGTTATTGCAATTTATTTTTTCTATAAACAATCTTTGCTTATCCATGAAGATAGGGAAGAAGCGCATATGCTAATTAATTGATATAAGGAATGTCTTTTCTGTACAAGACTAAAATAATTGCCGACAATATGAAAGTTGTTAGAGCTGTATAAAATAAAATACCACCATCATTATTTATTTCAATTCCAAGTTTTGTTAAGTGCATCATTATGGCTCCTCCAATTATTCCTAAAGTTAGGGTAGCTCCAATCCAAACAGTTTTAGGAACAAGTAATAGAATACTAGCTATAAGTTCTAAAAACCCAATACCTATTCTTCCGTAAGGTTCTAATCCCACATTTTCAAAAATATATACACTGTCAGGTTGGGCAGTAAATTTAAAGCGTAGTGTTTGAATTAATATTACTGCAACAATAATTCTTAATACTAAAGGGATGTGTTTTTTCATTTTTAAAATTTAAAAAGTTAAATCCTTAGACGTTTTTTTTATTAGTTCTTATCAAAGTTTTTTGAATTTGTCCGATAAGCAACATGAATTTTAATAAAAAACCGATAAAAAGTAAAATTTATCGTTGAAATAAGATATTATTTTTATATTTGATTCAACCTACTTATAAAAATATTGTGAATAACTTGTTCAATCTTACTTTTAATAAAGTATTTTTTTTCGCTTTAATTGTAATAATAGCTGTCAATATTATTGGAGCAGCAAGTGGAGATGCATTAATAAAACAGACCATAATGCCTCTTTTTATACCTGTTTTTTTAATCTTCTTTTTTGTTAAGTATAAATTCTTAGGTATTACATTTATTTCTTTCTTAATATTTTCGTTTTTAGGAGATATCTCGTCCATGTTTTTTTCTGATGAAACCTTAATTCATTCGGCTAGTATTTTTTATATTATAAGTTACCTGTTTTTAATAATTATTATGGCACCAAAGTTTAAGCTAGTTGAAATGAATAAGTTAATAGGAGCCTATTTGTTTGTGGTGTTTTTAATAGCCATTTACTTCTTATATACGGCATATACTATTTTGCAAACAGTTATTCCAAACTCAACAGAAGTGCTATTTTTTGTATTAAAAAGTATGACCTTAATTGTTTTGGCTTTTGTGTCTTTTGGGGTGTATTTAAATAGACAAACTAAAGAATCTGTTTTATTTTTAACAGCGGTTGTTTTTTTAGGTTTATCCGCAATAATATTTTATGTAAACCTTTATTATATATATAATTGGAGTTTCGAGTTATTACAACGAATATTATATGCTATTGGACTTTATATACTGTTTAAATATGTTATTTTTTTAAATATAACTAGGAAGCCTAAACCCATAAAGCAGATTAATGAAAGTTATTCTTCCGATAATATTTTGGCTTAAACTATTATAGATGTTCCGTTTGCAGATATATTTTTATTAGCATCAAAATAAAAATCAATTCTTCCTAAATTAATACCATAACACCCAACTTGATTTACTAGCATGTTGTTGCCTACACTGTTTTTTACAACTGTAGGTTTGGGCAAAAAAGTATGTGTATGCCCACCAATTATTAAATCAATATCCTGAGTTAATGCGGCAAGTTTTAAATCGCTTATTTTGTCTGAATTATTCTTATAATCATAACCGAGGTGTGATAAACATATTACTAAATCACATTTCTCATCAGTTTTTAAAATTCGGGTCATTTCTTGAGTCATTTCAACTGGGTCCAAATATTTGGTTTCCTTATACATGGCTGGGTCCACCAATCCATTAAGCTCAATACCTAATCCAAAAACACCAATTTTAACACCATCTTTTTTAAATACCTTATAAGGCTTTACATGGGTATTCATAATAGTATTGGAGAAATCGTAATTAGCAGAAACAAATTCAAATTTGGCATGTGGTAGTTGTGCATACAAGCCTTCAATGGCGTTATCAAAATCATGGTTTCCTATAGTAGCAACATCATATTTTAATTTACTCATTAACCTGAATTCTAATTCTCCACCATAATAGTTGAAATAAGGGGTGCCTTGAAAAATATCGCCAGCATCTAATAAAAGCGTATGCGGGTTTTCATTTCTAATAGATTCAATTAAAGAGGCTCTCCTAGCAACACCACCTTTATTAGCGTTTCTGCCATCTTCGGGACCAAAAACATCGATATGACTATGCACATCATTAGTATGTAAAATAGTAATTTTTGAAGTTTTTGGAATAGATGAAAACGATTGAAGTCCAAAACCACCAAGAGTTACTAATGCCGTTGTTGCCGATGCTTGCTGTATAAAATATCTTCGTTTCATCTGTTTATTTAATTTGAATAAACCTATTGTCTTCAACAGGACTAATGGTATCCATTTTTTTAAAGTGGTCTATTAAAGCATTTCGTATTTTATAATTTAAAACGTAAAGGCCCTCATTCGGGTTAAAAAAAGTCATGCCGTCGCCACCATTATATAAATAATCGTTTGTAGCCACGTAATAAGTTTTATTAGGATTAATTTTTTCGCCGTTTATTGAAGTTTTTATAACATTAAAATGAGTGTCAATAGTAAGTTTAAGTTTCGATATGGGATGCGCTTTTTTAGCTTTACTTAAATAGGTTGTTAAACTATCTATTTGCATTCCTTTTATAGCTACAACAACAATGCTGTTTTCAAAAGGCATAATTTCAAAAGCAGTTCTTGTGGTTATATTTCCTTTAGAAATAATAGAACGAATTCCACCTTGGTTTAAAATCACCATGTCTATATTTTTACCCGTTCTGGTATAAAAGACAGGGTTGGCTTCATCAAAAACGGCATCTGCCATAAAATTCCCAATGGCCGTATTAAATTCCCCCTTTGATTTTGAATAGGTGTCTGCAGAATATGCCAAAACACTATCCAAGTCCTTTTTAATGTGATCTCTATAAGGTTTAATAAATGCTTCAATTTCAGAATCGGTAGTTAGTGAGTCTGAAATTTGAATTTGCTTTCCTTCAATTTTAGAAAGATATGGTTTAGGTTCTTTACAACTGCAAACCACAATTGCAAATGCAAATAATATGAAATATCTAAAGTTCATTGATTTAAACTTATAATTTATTGATGATTTTTTGAATGTACTTTTATTACCTTTGTACAAAGCATAAAGATAAATGATTTTAAAGGGTTTTAAGGAAAAATCTATTAAAAAGCACATAAACAAATTGTTATCAATAGAACATTCAGCTGTTAACAATGATACGATTGAAAGTTTAGGTGTAATCTTGAATATTAATGAAATTGATGATTTTGAGAAATTTAGGGAATTATCAACTTATTTAAAAATACACCCAAACAAACTTAAAATTATAGCATATTCTGATAATAAAAAGGAGGCCCTACAATCTTGGGATGTTTGTTTTAACCCACAAGATTTTGGGTGGAAAGGAGTAATTAATAACGTTGAACTTCAGTCTTTTTTAGATACTAAATTTGATGCTTTAATAAGTTATTACGAAGCAGACGTTCCAGAATTGAACTTGATTACGGCTCTATCGAAAGCGCATTTTAAAATAGGAATTTCAGAATGCGACGAACGTTTAAATGATTTAATTATAAAAACCAATTTAAAAGAATTTGATGTATTTAAAGATGAAATTTTTAAATACCTAACTATATTAAAAAAAATTAAAAATGAATAGTAAGTTTCTAGGAACTGGAGTTGCTTTAGTTACACCTTTTAAATCAGATTTAAGTATAGATCATGATGCATTGGCAAATATTGTAAATTTTAATATTGAACATGGTGTTGAATATCTTGTTGTATGTGGTACAACAGGAGAAAGTGTTACTATTACAAATGAAGAGAAGAAAGCAATTATAGAAACTATTTCTAAAACTAATAATGGTCGGGTACCACTGGTTTTAGGCATTGGTGGTAATAATACAGCGCAGGTTATAGAGGAAATAAAATCAACCGATTTAAGTACTATTGACGCCATTTTATCGGTGTGTCCTTATTATAGTAAGCCAACGCAAGAAGGTATTTATCAGCATTTTAAAGCTATTTCTGAAGCATCTCCAAAAGATATTATTTTGTACAATGTTCCTGGTCGTACCTCACGAAATATTGAAGTTGAAACTACTTTAAGACTTGCAAATGATTTTAAAAACATTATCGGGGTAAAAGAAGCGGGAAATAATGTTACCCAATATTTACAGTTAATAAAAAACAAACCAGAATATTTTTTAATTATTTCTGGAGACGACGATTTAGCCTTAGGAATAGTTTTAGCAGGTGGAGCAGGCGTTATTTCTGTTATTGGGCAAGCGTATCCTAAAGAATTCTCTAATATGATTCGTTTAGGATTAAAAGGTGATGCCAAAGAAGCTTATAAACTTCATTTTAGATTAATGGATGTTATTGGTTATATTTTTGAAGAAAATAATCCTGCCGGAATAAAAGCTGTTTTTGAAGCTTTGAATTTATGTGGAGATAGCGTAAGATTGCCATTAGTACCAGCATCTAGCCAATTAAAAGAAAAAATCAAATCGTTTGTAAATAATTTTTAGTACTGTTAAAAATTACTTAAATCTTAAAATTGCTGAGTTTAAGCCATTATTTTAGCGGTGAAATAATATTTTTAAAATCCATATTAAAAGCTTAATTTTGCATCTTGTTTTAAAACTATGAACAGACTTTTTTACATATTAATAACTTTCACAATTTTGAGCTCTTGTAGTGAATACCAAAAAGCTTTAAAAGCAGATGGAGATGACGCTATTGCTTTAAAATTCAAAATGGGTGAAGACTTATATAAAGAAGGTAAATTTGCCAAATCAAATAAACTTTTTGCTCAAATAGTACCTAATTACAGAGGAAAACCACAAGCTGAAAAATTAATGTATTTGTATTCAAATTCATTTTATCAAATGAAAGATTACTATACATCTGGTTACCAGTTTGAGCGTTTTGCATCCAGTTATCCTAAAAGCGAAAAAATTGAAGAAGCTTCATTTTTAGGTGCCAAGAGTTATTACATGTTATCTCCTGTTTACACTAAAGATCAAAAAGAAACCGTTGGAGCTATTGAAAAACTTCAAAATTTTATCAATTTGTTTCCAGAATCCGAATATTTATCTGAAGCCAATATTTTAGTTAAAGAATTGGATTTTAAGTTAGAAAAAAAAGCATATGGTATTGCAAAACAGTATAATACAATATCCGATTATCCGGCGTCTGTTAAATCGTTCGATAATTTTATTATAGATTTTCCTGGTTCATCATTGCGTGAAGAAGCCCTATTTTTAAGATTAGATGCTGCTTTTAAATTAGCAGTTAATAGTGTGGAATATAGAAATACACCAAACGGAATTGTTCCTTTAAAGAAAAACCGTTTAGATGAGGCAAAAGAATTTTATACTTCATTTAAAAAATCGTTTATCAATTCTAAACATATAGAAGAATTGGATAATATGGAAGTAGTATTAGATGAAGAAATAAAGAAATATAGCACTAAAAGTTAAATTACAATGACAATGGATTTAAAAAAAACCAACGCCCCTGTTAATACTATCACGTACGACAGAAATCAAATTGACGAAACAACAGAGAATATCTACGAGTCAATTTCTATTATCGCTAGACGTGCAGAACAGATTAATACAGACATTAAGAAAGAACTTATCGATAAGTTAGAAGAATTTGCTACTTACAATGATAGTTTAGAAGAAATCTTTGAAAACAAAGAGCAAATTGAGGTTTCTAAATTTTATGAAAAATTACCAAAACCACATGCTTTAGCTGTTCAAGAGTGGTTAACAGATAAAATTTATTTTAGAAATACAGAGGAAGATTCTGAGTAATTTTTTTTAAAATGTCAATACTAAGCGGCAAAAATATACTATTGGGCATTACTGGTGGTATTGCCGCTTATAAAACGGCTTCATTAGTTAGGTTATTTGTAAAATCGGGCGCTAACGTAAAAGTCGTTATGACACCTTCTGCTAAAGATTTTATTACGCCTTTAACCCTATCCACACTTTCGAAAAATCCAGTCTATTCATCTTTTATAAATGAAGATGATGATAATGCGGTATGGAATAGCCATGTAGAATTAGGTTTGTGGGCAGATATCTTTGTTATCGCACCAGCTACCGCAAACACCTTATCTAAAATGGCAAATGGAGTTTGCGACAACTTGTTGTTAGCGACCTATTTGTCGGCCAAATGTACTGTGTATTTTGCTCCAGCGATGGATTTAGACATGTACATTCACCCAAGTACACTTAGCTCCTTAAATGTTTTAAATAGTTATAATAACATCATGATTCCTGCAACAAGCGGCGAATTGGCGAGTGGATTAGTAGGAGAAGGCAGAATGGCAGAACCTGAAGATATTGTTAAGTTTATTGAAAATGATATTTTGGATAAACTTCCATTAAAAGGAAAAAAAGTGCTTATTACCGCGGGTCCAACCTACGAAGCGATTGATCCAGTTCGTTTTATTGGCAATCATTCTAGTGGTAAAATGGGTTTTGAAATAGCAAAAGCATCCGCAAATTTAGGGGCACAGGTAATTTTAATTACAGGACCAACACATCAAAAAATAGCTCACACTTTTGTAACTGTTATAGCTGTTGTTAGTGCCGACGAGATGTACAACGCAGCTCATAACTATTTTAATGATATTGATATTGCTATACTTTCAGCGGCAGTTTCAGACTATAAACCAAAAGAAGTAGCTTCTCAAAAAATAAAAAAGAGCGATACTACGTTAAATTTAGAGTTAGAAAAAACAAAAGATATTTTAGCGTCTTTAGGCGAAATTAAAAGAAACCAATTTTTAGTTGGATTTGCTTTAGAAACGCATGATGAACTTGAAAACGCAAAAGGAAAACTAAAAAGAAAGAATTTAAATTTAATTGTTTTAAATTCGTTAAATGATAAGGGTTCAGGTTTTAAAAGCGAGACAAATAAGGTAACCTTTATTGACGACGAAGACACTATAACTATATTTGAATTAAAATCGAAGGCAGACGTTGCCAACGATCTACTTAATAAAATTTTAGAACAAATTAATGCGTAATTTCCTTATAGTTTTAATATTTAGTTTCGGAATCCTAGGATTTTCTCAAGAACTAAATTGCAATGTAGTTGTGATTGCACAACAAACAGGTAACGAGAATTTACCCATTTTTAAAACTTTAGAAAAGCAATTAAAAGAATTTGTTAATAATACCACGTGGACCAACAAATCCTTTGCCGCACAAGAGCGCATTGATTGTAGTATGGTAATTAATGTAGTTAATTATAGTGGAGAAGCTTTTCAAGCCACTTTGCAAGTACAATCTTCCAGACCTGTTTTCGGTTCATCGTTTACAACGCCTATTTATAATTTTAATGATAAGGATTTTAATTTTAGGTATTTGGAATTTCAAAATTTAATTTTTAATCCTTCCCAGTTCGAATCTAATTTGGTGTCTGTGTTGGCTTTTCATATTAATATGGTTTTAGGGTTAGATGCCGAATCTTTTTCAGAAAACGGGGGGGATGTGTATTTTAAACAAGCACAAACAATTACAAATTACTCTCAACAGGAGAATTTTAAAGGTTGGAAACTTGAAGATGGGTTACAAAGCAGGTTTGCACTTATTGATAACATTTTATCACCTACTTTTAAGGAATACCGTCAAGTAATGTATAACTACCACCGAAAAGGTTTAGATGCCATGAGTAGTAATGTTAAGGAGGGCAAAGAGCAAATAGCAGCATCGTTAAAGTTATTTCAGGCCATGAATAATCGGAGACCAAATTCCTTTTTGCTTCGTGTGTTTTTTGACGCCAAAGCTGATGAAATTGAACAAATTTTTAGCGACGGTCCCAATGTAAATATTGCTAACGTTAAGGAAATACTTCAAAAAGTAGCGCCCATGCATAGTAGTAAATGGCAAAATATTAAGTTTTAAGTTAGGCATATATTAAAACGCTTTCATTATATTTAATTTCAGAATTTAAATCCACAACAAGCCTTGTTAACATCCCTTTCCATAAAAAATTACGCTTTAATTGATACCCTTCAAGTAGATTTTAATGATGGATTTTCAATAATTACTGGAGAAACAGGTGCCGGAAAATCGATTCTTTTAGGTGGATTGTCATTAATCCTTGGAAAACGTGCCGATTTAAGCAGCTTAAAAAACACAGAAGAAAAATGTATTATTGAAGCCGTTTTTAATATTTCAAATTATAAACTTGAGTCACTTTTTAAAGCTGAAAATTTTGATTACGAAGCGCAAACTATTATTCGAAGAGAAATATTGCCATCTGGAAAATCGAGAGCCTTTGTAAATGATTCGCCAGTAAATTTGAATAGTTTGCAACTTTTAGGCGAACGATTAATTGATATTCATTCACAACACGAAACTTTACAATTAACAAGCAACGAGTTTCAGTTTCAAATTATAGATGCTTTAGCTAATAATGAGGTAACACTTCAAACTTATAAAATAGAATTAAAATTCTACAAAAAACTAAAAAAGGAACTGCGTGAACTTTTAGACTTTCAAACAGAAGCTATTAAAGAACATGATTATAATTCATTTTTATTGCATGAATTGGTTGAAGCTAATTTAGTGGATGGTGAATTAGAATTACTAGAAGAAGAATATGAAACTTTAAATAATATTGAAGACATCAAGGAAAAACTTTCCGAATCCTATTTGTTGTTAAATGAAGAACAAATTGGGATTTTAGCAACAATGACATCCTTAAAAAACACCCTTCAAAAATTATCTAACTATTCATCAAAATACGAAGATTTATATAACCGGGTTAATAGTACTCTTATTGAAATGGATGATGTGTATGCTGAGGTGGATGTTTTACAAGATAATTTAGAAGCAGAGCCTAATAGGTTAGAGGTTGTCGACTCCAAACTTCGGGTGTTACATAATTTAATGCAGAAACATGCCGCCAGTGGTATTACGGAACTGATTGAAATAAAAAATCAATTAGAAGAGAAGGTTTCATTCACCGAGAATTTAGATGATTCTATTCAGAAAAAACAATTAGAAATTGAATCAAAAGAAGCCGAACTCAATATTATTTCAGAAGGAATTCATAATAAACGAACTAAAGTTATTCCGCAGTTAAAAGAACAATTAGAAATTATTTTAGCAAGTTTGGGAATGCCAAATGCACTGTTTAAAATAGAAGTTATTTATGGAAATGAATTTTTTACCAACGGAAAAGACGATTTAGTATTTTTGTTTTCTGCCAATAAAGGAGGCAATTTTAACGACCTTAAAAAAGCCGCTTCTGGTGGTGAGTTATCTCGTATAATGCTAGCGATAAAATCGGTCCTTTCAAAATACATTCAATTGCCAACTATTATGTTCGACGAAATTGATACGGGTGTTTCGGGTGAAATATCAAATAAAATGGGCGATATTATGTTGCAAATGAGTAAAACTATGCAAGTGTTTTCAATAACCCATTTACCACAAATTGCCGCCAAAGGGCATTCACATTTTAAAGTGTTTAAAGAGGATGTTAATGATGTAACACAAACCAATTTGATAAAATTAAATCATGATGAGCGCATCGTAGAAATCGCACAAATGCTAGGTGGTTTAGAAATGTCTTCATCGGCTATTGCACACGCCAAGGAATTATTGAATTAATTGTATCTTTGCACACTAATTAAACAAATAATCGAACCAACATATAAACCAAAAAATATGTCATACAATTTACTAAAGGGAAAAAGAGGAATCATTTTTGGCGCATTAGATGCAAATTCTATAGCTTGGAAAACAGCAGAACGTGTTCATGAAGAAGGCGGTACATTTGTTTTAACAAACGCACCAGTAGCAATGAGAATGGGGCAAATAAATCAATTGGCTGAAAAAACAGGTTCTCAAGTTATTCCTGCCGATGCCACTTCTTTGGAAGATTTACAGAATTTAATCGAGAAATCTACAGAAATTCTTGGAGGTAAATTAGATTTTGTTTTGCATTCTATAGGAATGTCTATAAACGTTAGAAAAGGAAAACATTATACAGATCAAAATTATGAATGGACACAAAAAGGGACAGATGTTTCTGCCATGTCTTTTCATAAATTAATGCAAACACTTTACAAAGCGGATGCTATGAACGAATGGGGAAGCATTGTAGCTTTAACTTATATGGCGGCACAACGCGTGTTTCCAGATTATAACGATATGGCTGATAATAAAGCGTATTTAGAGAGTATTGCACGTAGTTTCGGGTATTTCTTTGGACGCGACAAAAAAGTGCGTGTAAATACTATTTCTCAATCACCAACACCAACAACTGCTGGTAGTGGTGTAAAGGGTTTTGATGGGTTTATTGCTTATGCTGATAAAATGTCGCCACTTGGTAATGCAACAGCCTTAGACTGTGCAAACTATACTGTTACATTGTTTAGCGATTTAACAAAACGTGTTACATTACAAAACCTATTTCACGATGGTGGCTTTAGCAATATGGGCGTTAGTGATGCCGTTATGTCAACCTTTATGGGAGAAGAATAAAATATTTTTTAATATTGAAACAGGAGCCACCCATAAAACGGTGGCTTTTTTATTTGGTTTAGTTACATTTGTGTTATGCAATTACAGTTTTCATTTATTATTCCTGTTTATAATCGTCCTGACGAAATACAAGAGCTTT
>JBNMNO010000022.1:0-32771 GCA_051275695.1 Mariniflexile sp. | reverse complement strand
TACCCTATTAGCAGAAATGTGCTGCCCCATTGTGATTCGTTTTTAGAAAATGGCTACACGAAGGAAGAAATGAAATTGGCTAGAGAACCTCAAAAAATATTTAACGACAAAACATTTTCTATAACAGCTACGGCGGTTCGCGTTCCTACTTCGGGTGGACATTCTGAATCTGTAAATGTACAGTTTGAAAACGATTTTGATTTAGCCGATGTTAGACAAATAATAAGCGAAACTCCTGGTGTTATTTTACAAGATAATACAGCCACAAATTTGTATCCAATGCCGATGTTTGCACATGATAAAGATGCCGTTTTTGTTGGTAGATTGCGTAGAGACGAATCGCAACCAAATACTTTAAATATGTGGATTGTTGCCGATAATTTACGCAAAGGTGCTGCAACAAATGCCATTCAAATTGGAGAATATTTAATTGAAAATAATTTAGTGTAATTTTTATAACTTAACCATATGATTATAAATCTCTTGTATCGTTGATACAGGAGATTTTTTATTTATTTTTGAGGAAATTAACAAAATAAGAAATAATGAAAAAACCATTCTTAGTTTTAATATGTTTCGTTATGATAAATATGATATCTAAAGCACAAAATTTTATTCAACCTAAATTAAATTATCCAGAAACGCAAACTGTCGATACCATAGATACTTATTTTGGTGTTGATGTAAAAGACCCATATAGATGGTTGGAAGATGATAGGAGTAAAGAAACCGAATCTTGGGTAAAAGCACAAAATAAAACTACAACTAGTTATTTGGATAATATTCCTTTTAGGAATGAACTCAAAGAACGCCTTTCAACCTTATGGAATTACGAAAAAATTGGCGCTCCTTTTATTGAAGGCAATTACACGTATTTCTCAAAAAACAACGGGTTACAAAATCAAGATGTTATTTATAGAAAACAAGGCAATAATGAAGCTCAGGTATTTTTAGACCCAAACACCTTTTCAAAAGGAGGCACTACTTCCTTAGGAGGACTCAGTTTTTCAAAAGACGGAAGTCTTTTAGCTTATTCCATTTCTGAAGGCGGTAGCGATTGGCGAAAAATAATTATAATGAAGGCCGAAACTAAAGACATTATTGAAGATACTTTGATTGATGTAAAATTCAGTCAAATTTCTTGGTATAAAAATGAAGGCCTCTACTATTCTAGTTATGATAAGCCTATGGGTAGCGAGCTTACTGCTAAAACAGATCAGCATAAAGTATATTATCATAAATTAGGAACTTCTCAAAAAGAAGATGCTTTAATTTATGGCGGCACTCCCGAAGAAAAACACCGCTATATTTATGGAACTGTAACTGAAGATCATAAATATTTAGTTATTACACCTCGAATATCCACCTCTGGTAATAAGTTATTTATAAAAGACTTATCGGTTCCTAATAGTCCTTTAGTTACTGTTTTAAATAACACAGATAGCGATACTTACATTATTGATAATAACGGAAGCACTTTATACCTTGTCACAAATTTAGATACTCCCAATAAAAAAATTGTGAAAGTGGATGCTTCAAACCCAACACCAGAACATTGGGTTGATGTGATACCAGAAACCGAACATGTTTTAAATCCTTCAATAGGTGGTGGCTATTTTATTGCGGAGTATATGGTTGATGCGCTTTCAAAAGTGCTACAATATGATTATACCGGAAAACTGATACGACACATTGAATTACCAGGCGTTGGTAGCGCTTCTGGTTTTGGTTGTAAAAAAGAAGAAAGTATTGATTACTTTTCGTTTACTAACTACAATACGCCTTCAAGTACTTATTCATATAACTTAGAAACTGGAGAATCAAAATTATACTGGAAACCTGCTATACAATTTAATAGTGATGATTATGAAAGCAATCAGGTGTTTTATACTTCAAAAGACGGAACAAAGGTTCCTATGATTATAACACATAAAAAAGGGCTAAAACTTGATGCTAAAAACCCAACCATTCTTTATGGTTATGGTGGATTCAACATTAGTTTAACCCCATCATTTAGTATAACAAATGCCGTCTGGATGGAACAAGGTGGCATTTTAGCAGTTCCTAACTTACGCGGTGGTGGTGAATATGGCAGAACATGGCATGACGTAGGTACAAAAATGCAAAAGCAAAATGTGTTTGATGATTTTATTGCCGCAGGAGAATACTTAATTGAAAAGCAATACACAGCGTCAGATTATTTAGCAATTCGAGGTGGCTCAAATGGTGGTTTATTAGTAGGTGCCACCATGACACAACGCCCCGATTTAGCAAAAGTAGCATTGCCCGCAGTTGGTGTTTTAGATATGTTGCGTTATCACACCTTTACCGCAGGGGCAGGTTGGGCTTATGATTATGGTACCGCAGAACAAAGCAAAGCGATGTTTGAATATTTAAAAGCCTATTCACCAGTACATAATGTTAAAGAAGGTGCCCAATATCCCGCAACTTTGGTAACCACCGGCGATCATGATGACCGCGTAGTGCCTGCACATAGTTTTAAATTTGCTGCTGAATTACAAAGTAAACAAACAGGTACTAACCCCACATTAATTCGTATCGAAACAGATGCTGGCCATGGTGCTGGAACTCCAGTTAGTAAAACCATTGAACAGTATGCTGATATTTTTAGTTTTACACTTTATAATATGGGTTTTGAAATTTTACCTAGTAAAATAAAAGAAAAAATAAAAGGGTAGAATTGTAATCTATACGTTAAAATTTCGCTCAATAATTGGGCGAATTTTTTTTATACTATTTTTGCGCTTCTATAATTAATATGCTACAAGTAAAAAACATATCCTTTCGTTATAAAAAACAAGCTGTTTTAGAAAACATAAGCTTTACTGTTAAACAAGGCGAACACGTCTCCGTAATTGGCGAAAGTGGTTCTGGAAAAAGCACGCTTTTAAAATTGCTTTATGGCACTTACAACTTAAATGAAGGTCATGTTTTTTGGAAAGACAAAGAAATTTTAGGTCCGAAACACAATCTTATTATTGGTCCAGATTACATGAAATATGTGTCTCAAGAATTTGACTTGATGCCTTTTATTACCGTTTCTGAAAATATTGGTGCGTTTCTATCTAATTTTTATCCTGAAGAAAAACAAGAACGAATTCATGAACTTTTAGACGTTGTAGAATTAAAACCTTTTGCCAACACGAAGGTTAAAGAACTAAGTGGCGGACAAAAACAACGCGTTGCCATCGCCAGAGCGATAGCCAAACAACCTGAAGTTTTATTATTAGATGAGCCTTTTAGTCATATTGATAATTTTAAAAAACAATCGCTGCGTCGAAACTTATTTAGATATCTTAAAGAAAATAACATTACCTGCATTGTCGCTACTCACGATAAAGATGATGTGTTATCGTTTTCTGATCATATGATAGTATTACACGATGCTAAAATTATGGCACAAGGCACACCTCAACAACTTTATAAAAATCCAGAAAACAAATTGATAGCATCTTTTTTTGATGAATTCAACGAATTAGAAAATATAGGTATTGTGTATTCAAATCAACTAAAAATAGTCGAAAATTCAAACTTAAAAGCAAGGGTCCTTCGTTCTTATTTTAAAGGAAATTATTATTTAATTGAAGCGGATTTGGACGGTAAAAGTATTTTTATTGAAAGCAATACCGCTTTGGAAAAAGGAGATGATATCTATTTAAAAATAGCATACCCACAATAATTTCCATGATGTGTCAAGGAAAAAGAAACTGGTAATTTATAATGATTTAGGAATACTTCTGGGATCCCACTCATGTTCTTTTTAATACTCAAAGCGTTAAATTCATAATTGTTACTTTTAGAAATGGTTTTTAAAAAGTGATTTTTTAAACGCTCACTTTGTATGGTATATGATTTATCTTCAACTTTAAAACAAGTGCTTTTGTAGCTTTTAGAATTATTTAAAGTTGTAACAGTATAAATAAAGTTTTTGGTAATAGTAGAAGTAGTGTAATAGGTTTCACTTTCAATAGTTACAAATCCACTAGTATCAGAATCAAAATGGCAAACTACCCTTTTAGGATTAAAAAACCGTTTTCCAAACTGCTGAACATATACTTTATAGGCGGCTTCCTTCATGCTCCAAAGTAGCCAAACTGTTTGGTGTTGGTTTTTAGAATTCGTGATTAATTGCTGCTCTTCAATTGTAAAAACCTTGTCTAAAAAACGAGATCTTTTCCAGTTAGATTCTGCGGAAGCAACATTCAAATCGACAAGGTCGTTACCAATCATTTTGTGCTTAATTTGCTGTTTACAATATCCATGGCTGCTTTTACTGACATCATTTTTTCCATTTCATCATTCTCTATTCTAATGTCAAAGGCATCTTCAACATCTAAAATAACATCCACCAAATTCGCTGAATTAATTTTTAAATCTTTAACGAAATCGGTCTCTTCAGATAAATTTTTGAAAGCTTCCTCATCTTGAATATATGGTTCGACTATCGTTTTTAGTTTGGTAATGAGTGCTTCTTTTTTCATATGCTGATATTCATTGTTTTTTATCGATATTTGAATACTTCTTAAAGATAATACACCCATTCACATCACCAAAACCAAAACTAGCCTTTATGGCAATATTTACATTAGTATTTACTAATTGCTTTACTATTTTTTCTTTGGAAATCAAATCTAAAATTTCCGGGTGCATATCTTCACAGTTAATGTTTGGAAAGATAAATTGCTCTTTCAATTGCAATACTGTAGCCACAGCCTCCATACTTCCCGCAGCAGCCAAACAATGCCCTACCATAGATTTTAAAGAGTTGATATACGGAAAATTATCTCCTTTTCTGTTCAAAGCTTTTGACCAGTTTTCTATCTCCAAACTATCTTTTGAGGTTGCTGTTAAATGCCCGTTTATGGTGTCTATTTGTTCAGCAGAAATATTGGCATTAAGCATCGCATCCTTAATACAACGTTGCACGGCTTCGGCATTTGGAGCCGTCATGGTTCCGCCGTTTCGTTGGCCTCCAGAGTTAATATTTCCACCTAAAACCTCAGCATAAATAGTGGCTTTTCTATCTAAAGCACTGCTTAAAGATTCTAAAACCAAAGCGCCCGCTCCAGCGCCTGGAACAAAACCAGAAGCACTTGCGCTCATGGGTCGTGATCCCTCTTCTGGAGTGTCATTATATTTATAGGTCATCACTCGCATGGCATCAAAACCTCCCCAAATGTAGGGACCGTCATCGCTACAACTGCCAACTAACATACGTTTTGCTTTACCAGATTGAATACGATCAAACCCTAAAATAATGGCTTCAGTTCCTGTGGTACATGCAGAAGAATTTGTAGTAACTTGATTTCCCAAACCTAAAATACCTCCTAAAAAAGCGCTAATACCACTTGCCATAGTTTGCACTACCACAGTACTACCCAAACGTTTTACTTCTTTATTATCCAGTTTGTAAATGGCTTCTCTAAACTTTTCAACACCAGAAGTTCCAGTTCCAAAAATAGTTCCACTATCATAATCTAATTCGCTATCGCCATCAACTAAAAAACCAGCATCTTTCCATGCGTCCATACCAGCCATGCACCCATATAAAATACCTGAACTGTTAAAACCACGTAATTGGAGCGGTGTAAAATACGCGCCTTTTTTTTCTTCGGAAATATTAGGAATCCCTCCAATACAACACGAAAAATCTAAATCTTTTAAATTTTGATGAAAGCTTATTCCGGAAATACCTTTTTTAATAGCGTTTGTAAATGCTGCTAAACCTACACCGTTTGGTGCTACAACCCCCATCCCCGTAATAACAACTCGTTCTCTCATGCTTTTATCATACCTGAAATTCGACCTCTACAAACCAATTCATTTTTCTCATTTAGCATCTTTACTTTACATTTCAATTTATTAAATCGAAACACTTCTTTTTCTGAAACCACGGTTACTTTTTCATTTGGAAATACGGGCAAAAAGAAATCTATCTGACTTGAGGTTAATGCTATTTGAGTTTGAAAATTTTCTGAAACTTCATCCCTCATTAAATAAATACCTAAACAGACGACACCAATTTGCGCCATGGTTTCGGTTAAAATAACGCCTGGTGTTATGGGATTGTTTTTAAAATGACCTTCATAAAAAAACTCATTTTCTTTGAAGGTATAATGACCTGTTATACCTTCATTTGAAATCATAGTAAGCGCGTCAACAAACAGAAATGGTTGTTGATACGGTAATAATTTTATAATTTGGTTTGAGGTCATAAGGTGCTTTTGTGCTATGTAATGAAACCTTTCGACTCGACTCAAGGTGCCATTTAGTTTTAATTTTACTTAATTAATATGCTCGCCTCCATCTACAGGAATAACGCTTCCGTTTATCCAACTAGCTTCATCTTTACTTAATAAATAAACCACATTTGCCACATCATCGGGTGTTGTTAATCTTTTAAATGGGTTTCTTAATAAGGTGTGTGCCTTAATTTTTTCACTGCCAGGAATCAGTTGCAATGACGACGTATCGGTTACACCTGCTTGAATACAATTAGCTCGAATTCCGTAAGGTGCAAACTCTAATGCTATATTTCTTGTGATAGCCTCGAGCGTTACTTTTGCTGCTGAAACAGCTGCATAATGTTTCCAGGCCTTTGTATTTCCTTCACTTGTGAAACTTATAATCCTTGCATCATTGGCAAATAATTTTGAATCAAAAACAGCTTGAGTCCAATCGAATAAACTAATGGCCATAGCATTAATGGTTATATTAAAATCGTCATTTTTTAAGGCTGGTTTGTCTTCGGCAATCATGGGTTTTAAATTACCTTTTGCAATGCTATGTAACAAGGTTCTTATTTTTCCGTCTTGCCCTAAAAGTTGCTGCAACTCCAAAATAACAGCGTCTCTTCTTTCAGCATTTATAGCATCCATGTTAAAAGATATAAACTGAACCCCTTCTGCTTTTATTTTATTAAATTCAAAAGCAATCTCTGCTTCTTGAAATCTTGAATTTCTATGAACCACACATATATTCATGCCATGTTTAGCTAGTTTTTTCGCTGTGGCTAAACCCAATCCGCTAGAGCCTCCTAAAATAAGTGCCCAATAGTTAGTGTTTTTAAACTCTTTTACCATTCCAATAAAATACTTTGCGCTGAAAATCCGGGACCAAAACTTAGCATTAAACCTTTGTCGCCTTTAGGCAATTGTTTATCCATAAACCGTTCTAAAACATACAGTACAGTAGCGCTACTCATATTGCCGTACAGTTTAAGAACTTCTTTGGTGTCATCAATATTTTTTCCGAGGGAACCAAATAAATCTTCTACTGTTTGAACAATTTTTTTTCCACCAGGGTGAAAAATAAGATGGTCTATATCTTGTATGGTCATGCTATTTCTTTCTAAAAAGGGATGTACAATATTAGGAAAATGGTCTGAAATAGTTTGAGGCACCGAAACATCTAAAATCATTTGTAAGCCCGTATTTACCAATTTAAATCCCATCATGTGTTCTGCATCGTAAAAATGATACATGGCTTCATCCTTTATTTCTGGGCCTTCTTCATTTTCATAAGATGATAAAATAACACTCGCTGCGCCATCGCCAAAAATAGCAGCACTCACAATATTTGCCATCGAATAATCTTCTAACTGAAAAGTCGCGGTTGGCGATTCAACTGCAATTACAACGGCGCGCTTGTTCGGATTTGCTTTTAGAAAATTCTTTGCGTAAATAATGCCTGAAACACCAGCGGCACAACCCATTTCGGTAACGGGTAAACGCACGATATCTTGTTTCATTTTTAAACGATTTATTAAGTAAGCATCCAACGACGGAATCATGATGCCTGTGCAACTTACCGTTATAATATAGTCTATATCTTCGGGTTGAAGATTTGCTTTTTCAAGTGATTTTAAAAGCGCCCCTTCTGCTAGTTTGATAACCTCTCTAATATAAATATTGTTTTTTTCTTCAAAAGACGTGTTTAAAAAAACTTCTTCCGCATCCATAATAGAATAGCGTCTATCTACACCTGCGCTCTCAAAAATTTTGAGAACTTTTCGGGTAAAACGTTCTTCTTGCCCCGACAGCCAAACTTCTAAAAAGGGTAAAATATCGGCGGTAGATCTTGTATGCTTAGGAAGTTGTTTTGCTACTGAAATTATTTTTACACTCATCATTTTTGAATTATCCATTGATAGCGAAATGCCCATTTCCACTTAATTTGAGGCTTAACTTGTAATATTTTTGAAAATTTTTCTAGCTCATGGCGCTTAAATCCTCGTAAGACAGAGGTCAATCCATCTTCAATAATCATAGTATTTTTTATGGTTACACATACTAATTTGAATAAATAATAAGCCATGGGATGCCTATGTAAATCATTTACCACTATCCCTAATTTTGCTTTCTTTTTTAAAGATGAAAGCATGTTTGTAATTTGGTCTTCTTTAAAATGATGTAAAAACAAGGTAGTTAAAACGACATCGTATTGCAGGGATTCAAATGCATCTGAAAAAATATCACAAGCCACAAAGCTTATTTCGGGATAATCTTTCGATATTTCTCTAGCATAATCTACGGCATCTTGATTAGCATCAATACCAACTAACTTAAATATATAGCCTTCCTTTTTGCCGTATTTAGAAACTTTACGCAGTATGTCGCCCCCGCCACAACCCAAATCTATAATCGTTATGGGTACGTTTTTTGGATGATTTTTAATTACTTTTTTTAACCCGTAAAGCGTTACTTTATTCCCCCCCAGCCATTTATTAATATTGGCTAAAGTGTCTAAAGTTTTATGTAAAATTTTGCCACTAATAGAAAAATCATCCATAATCTCGGTGGCATCCGTTCTCTGTGTTGTATTAATTAATAAACTCATTTAACAACCATTGGTTTTCCGTGGGTTTGCTTTATAATTTTTTGCAATAATACCGGCGTTTTTTTTAAAATCCTTATCAAGACCTCAGCTAACTGATTTTTACTGAACAACTTCGCCGCAAAATGACCCACTTTTAAACGTGTTTTAAACTCGTTATTCCAAGATTTTTTATATGCTTTTTCAAAGGCAACACGCGACAGTATTTTTCCTTGAAGATAGTCAATAATTAAGTGCGACGCTATTTGCGCACTCCTTATTGCCATACTCATACCGTTACCGCACAATGGGTGAATCATGCCTGCAGTATCTCCACACATAATGATGTGGTTTTCTATAGGACTTTTGCTAGAAAATGATATTTGACTTATGGTTAATGGTTTCTCAAAAACTGGGGTAGCATTTTTAAAAATGGTTTTTAAAAATGTGTTTTTAAAAACTACTTCTTCTTGAAACTCATCAATATCTTTATAAGCTTTAAAAGCTTCAAAATCTGTGATATAACACAAATTAATAATATCGTTTTCAACTTTTGAGACGCCACAATAACCGCCTTTAAAATTATGTAGTGCTACTAAATCGCTAGGGAAATCACCTTTAACATGTGTTTTTATAGCTAAAAACGGTGATTTTTTTTTAATAAAATTTCTTTCTAACGTAATGTCGATTGTTGACCGCTTTCCATAAGCACCAACAACTACTCTAGATTTATAAACGCTATTGTTTTTTGTAGTTACTGAAAATTCATCATTTAGAAACTGAATATTTATAACAGCATCTTGAATGGTTTTAACAGATTCAATTTTTGCTTTTTCATATAACGCATGGTCTAAAACATAACGGCTAATGCCAAAACCACCGAGTGTCAAATCACTTTTTAAAAGCTTGTTTTTGGGCGTTGAGAGTTCAAACCTATTA
Organism: Mariniflexile sp.; assembly: GCA_051275695.1. GTDB lineage: Bacteria > Bacteroidota > Bacteroidia > Flavobacteriales > Flavobacteriaceae > Mariniflexile. Next base: position 22,997 of record JBNMNO010000022.1, on the reverse strand, counting down.
ATTTTTTGTGCTCCCAAACTAAAAACATCTATACCTAAATAATTTAAATAAGGTAAAACTTCGTTTGAAATATATTCGCCGCAGACTTTGTGTTTTGGATAGTTGTTTTTCTCAATAAGCAAAACTTTTAAGTTGTATTTTGACAGATGAATAGCACTGGACAAACCCGCTAAACCCCCGCCGACTATAATAACATCAAAAATTTGTGGATTTGAGTTCACTCGTTACTTTTACTAAAATCAATTTTCATTAAAGATAAGTGTATTTTAATTAAAATTGAAACTATATTACTTTGGTAATGGTAAATTTTGTGTCCATAAAAACTACCGTAGCATTAACGCCTTTACCCATTAGTAATTGACCCATTGGGGTCTTTGGTGAAATAGCATAAAACAACTCGCTATCTGCTTTTAATTCACCTGCACTTATTGCCATAAAGTAATTGTTTTTGTTGGTGTAAACCATACTTCCTAAACCAATAAATTCTAAAGTGTTTGAAATATTTATTTTTGAAAGATGCTCTTTAACTTTTTGAATTTCTGCTAGCTGGTTTCCTGCCTTTTCACGTTCTAATTGTAACATGGCTCTACCTGTTTCGTGTTTATCTCCCGCGCTACTTTTTGTTTCGGATGTTAGAGATTCTTGAATTTCGTTTATGGTGTTTTGAATGGTGTTAAATCTGTTTTCAACAAAACTTAAACATTTCAAATACAAGATTTCTTTAATTTTTAAACTCGATGACATTCTTTAATTGTAATTTAAAGGACCAAAAAAACGCATTTGGCGTGTTATCCAATTCTTTCTGCTTTGTATATAATTGGTTGCAGGATTTGCTCTATATCTTAACGGGTTGGGAAGAATAGCGGCAATAGCTGCGGCTTCCTGTTGGCGTAAATTGGCTGCAGATCTTTTAAACCAATGTTGCGCTGCAGCTTCTGCTCCATAAACGCCCTTACCCATTTCAATACTGTTTAAATACACTTCCATAATGCGTTCTTTAGACCAAATTAATTCAATTAAAAACGTAAAATAAGTTTCCAAACCTTTACGAAACCAACTGCGATGTGGCCATAAAAAAACGTTTTTAGCCGTTTGCTGGCTAATGGTACTTGCCCCTCTGGTGCGCTTGCCTTTTTTGTTATATTCAATAGCTTTTTCAATGGCATCCATATCAAAACCATGATGGTTTAAAAAATTTTGGTCCTCGCTACAAATAACTGCCAATTGCAGGTTTTTAGAAATATTGTCAATAGACACCCAATTATGTTTCCATACAACCTCTTCCCCATTTGTACTTTGGTGAATGGTTCGAATTACCATTAACGGGGTTATTGGAATGGGGACCCATTTAAATAAAACAACCAAACCAATAGAAATGGCAAAAAACCAACTGATAATTTTCAATAAAAATCTAAATACTTTTTTAACCATACTACTCTATTAATTGTGCTAATTCTTTTCCTACCAAACTCCCAATTGCAATACCCATGCCTCCCAGTCGCACCCCACAAAACACATGTTTGCTCAAAGGTTTTACAATGGTGTTTTTAGTATTACCAACGCCCATAATACCGCTCCATCTATGTTCTATTTCAAAAGGTGTTTCAGGTAAAATTACAGTTTTTAAAATACTTTCTAATTTATTTTGAATTAATTCGGTTTGAGCAAACTCTGTTGTTTCTTCCCCTTTAAAATCAAGATTTCGTCCACCACCAATCAAAATCCGATTGTCTATATTTCTAAAATAATAGAACCCTTTATCTAAATGAAAGGTGCCTTTAATATGAAGGTTTTTAATAGGTTTTGTGATGAGCACTTGCGCACGTGCAGGTTTTACATCTTCATGAATGAGATGTTTGGCAAATCCGTTAGTAGCAATCAATAATTTCGCGGTTGAAAACTCGAACAAGTTGGTCTTTATTTTTACCGAATTGGTGTCTTCTAAAAAACTGTCCACTGTAATATTATTGAGTATTTTGATGCCTTTTGATTGTGTTTTTTGAAGTAAAGCTTCCATCATTTTTCCAGTATCCAATTGTCCTTCAAATTGATTAAAAATGTATTGTTCTTTAATGTTTTTAAAATGAAAACTGTTGGATTTTATACTGAAAACATCCTTTTTAAATATGAGTTGAAGCATATTATTGATGTATGCTTTTTTTGCAAGACAAGTTTCTAACAACTCATTCTCTTGTAAAAACAACTCATAACCTCCATGATTCTGGTAATTTATAACTTGGTCGCCTAAAGTTTCTCTTAATAATTTTAAACCTTTTACGCGTTTTTTTACAAGCTGAATCACTTCTTCTTCAGAATGAGATTTTAAGTCTTCAATAATTTCGCTAATGCTACCAAAACACGCAAATCCTGCGTTTTTTGTACTGGCACCTTGTGGCAACATACCTTTTTCCAATATTAAGATTTTAGCTTTTGGAAAACGTTTACTTAGATGTAACGCACAACTTAAACCCACAATACCACTACCAACTATAGTATAATCTATGTTAGTGAACCATGATTTTATTTCCCAATAGGAGAGATTCATACAAAATAAAAGTCCCTAAATTAGAGGCCTATTTAAGTTTTAAAAAAATCTAATTGATAATTATTTTTTTAGTAACTATTCTATTTCGATCAGTAATATTTAACAAATACAATCCTGATTGGGGGTGATTTATTTTAATAACCTGATCAAATTTTCCTGATTCATTAAAAGAACGAGAAGTAATTAATCTTCCAAAAACATCAAAAATTTCTATTTTAATATGCTGACCTAAAGTATTAAATTTTACATTAAATTCTCCTTTATTAGGGTTAGGATAAATGGATAAGTTTCCTAAAAAATCTTCTTCACCTAAATTTAATGATGCTCCAATTTCAAAATTCATACTATTAATATTATAAAAAACACTACCAACCGCTTCAACCATTATTCTGCAATTGGCAGCACTTATATTAGGAATAGTAACATTGGCTAACCCATCATTAGCCGTATTCGATAGTAATATAGTATTAAAATTTAAACCGCCATCTATGGACAACAAAATATTTACATTTGCCGTATTAATTCCAGAGCCTGTAGTGCCTGCAACATTCCAAGTCACGTTTTGATCAGTACCACCCATATACACTATTCCTGCAGTATTTTGAGATGTGATATTAAAAACCCCTCCAGAATCTATTGTGTTAATAATCATATCATCAACCGCTACTTGACCTCCTCTAACATCATTATCTCTAACAGTTAATCTGAAATTCATTTGCCTTGGTAAAATTACTAGTTTTTCCCAAGTTGTTGAAGCATTTACATTAGACACGTAGTCTTCCAGTCTTGGTATATATCTAATGGGGCTAAATTTTGGCGGAAAAGAACGTACTATTGGCCCTGTAGTTGTAGTTACTGCTGGAACTCCTGCTGGCCCTAAATCATATTGTTCCCATGTATAAGTATGTGTGTTAATACCATCTGCATCCGTTGATCCTCCAGTAAGCTTATACGGGGTGCCAATAGGGATTGTATGTGAAGCACCTGCATTTGAAGTAGGTGTACTATTCAAGGTTGGTGTCAATCTTGCGCATTGGCTATTACCAGACGTTATGTTATCCCACATCATCTGTAAACTTTTTTGATGAAAATATAAATCCCTATTTGATTGTACGTTCTGACTACCACAAATACCCGCATAAGACATAATAGTCGTTCCGCTTCCTGTTTCGTATGCTGTTGATGGACTTATATTACTCATATCACAGTTTCCCGTAGTTCCATTAAACGTATGTGGAGACCCAAATTGATGCCCCATTTCATGAATTAAAATACTTTCAAATTCTGCACCTCCACCTGATGTTACACCAGAAATAGCTCTAGCTTTATTTCCTGTGCAAGGAGAGAATAACTGTGCTACGCCACCTCCGCCTGTAGTGAGCATATGCCCAATATCATAAGGCGCATTAATAAACGCATCAATAAATGTCTGACTTTGATTAATTAAATTAGTATAATTGGTGTTATCTAAAAACGGTGAACTAATAAATATAACATTCTCATTTGTTGGTACTATTACCATGCTTACTGATAATTCGTTTTCATAAACAGCGTTTACTCTTGTCATTACATCATTCATCTTAGTTAAAACAGCCGCTTTTTTTTGAGCATCAGTACCACCATTAAGTCCTGCGGCATTAACATGAACAGCAGCATATTCTTGAGTACATGCTAAAGCTAATCGAAATTCTCTTAATTGACCATCATTAGCCTTTTTTTGAGATATAATTTTATTTTCAGTTGATCTGTCATAAATAAAGTCTTCATCTATAAAACCACATTCAAATTCATATACTTCGGAAGGTAAGTCTCTTCTAAAAAAAGAACTGTAAACATTTTCGATTTTTGAGACTAAATCAATATATTGAGTACCATAACTTGAGCCAAGAGTAACAGATTTCAATCCAAATGGCGAGATACTAAACCTTATAATTTCACTTGGGGTTTTTAAATTTTGCCCAATAAACGACCCTAATTCTGGATATCTTTCTTGTAAATCTTGATGTAATACTGACGCTTTAAAAATTTTAAACGAATCCATTTCTCCTAATGCGTTTGGAAAGTCAATAATAACATTAGATTTACCTTTTGAACTTTTCCTTTCAGGGGCAAATTTTAAGGTTTGTTTTAATGCTTCAATATCTAATCGAAAAAAGGTTTCTTTAAGTGGCTTTGTTTCTATTCTTTTATCAACATTAACGTTTTTAACAGGCGACCAAAATATGGTCTTCTTTTGACCAAAAGTAGAAACACAAAAACTTAGAAAAACTAATGCAACACTTAACCTCAAATGGGTATCTTTTTTCATACTCTTTTTTAAGGTTAAATTTACTTTCTTATTTAATTAATACCAAACTATTTATCATTCTATTTAACAAATAGTTTTGTTACAAAACAGTCTAATAAAAAAAACTCCGAAATTGCTTTCGGAGTCCTAATTATTTATTCTTCTGTTTGTTTTTCTATTACAAAATCTTCCATGAACTTGGTGGTGTAATTTCCAGCTAAATAATCTGGATGATCCATAAGTTGTCTGTGAAATGGAATAGTGGTTTTTATACCTTCAATAACAAACTCATCTAAAGCGCGTTTCATTTTACTAATGGCCTCTTCTCTGGTTTGCGCCGTTGTAATTAATTTGGCAATCATAGAATCGTAATTTGGTGGAATGGAATAACCTGCGTACACGTGGGTGTCTAAACGCACACCGTGTCCCCCTGGAGCATGTAACGTTGTAATGGTTCCGGGTGATGGTCTGAACCCATTATAAGGGTCTTCGGCATTAATACGGCACTCGATAGAATGTAATTTAGGTAAATAATTTTTACCAGAAATTGGCACCCCTGCAGCTACCAAAATTTGCTCGCGAATTAAATCGAAATCTATGACTTGCTCCGTAATTGGATGCTCTACTTGAATACGTGTATTCATTTCCATGAAGTAGAAATCACGATTTTTATCGACTAAAAACTCGATGGTTCCTGCGCCTTCGTAATTAATATATTCGGCAGCTTTAACTGCTGATGCGCCCATTTTTTCACGAAGTTCGTCTGTCATAAATGGTGAAGGCGTTTCTTCGGTTAGCTTTTGATGACGACGTTGTATCGAGCAATCTCTCTCTGATAAATGACAAGCTCTTCCTGTAGAATCTCCAACAATTTGAATTTCAATATGTCTTGGTTCTTCAATAAGTTTTTCCATATACATATCGTCGTTTCCAAAAGCAGCTTTACTTTCTTGACGCGCAGAATCCCATGCTTCTCTAAGGTTTTCTGGTTTAAAAACGCCACGCATTCCTTTTCCTCCACCTCCAGCGGATGCTTTGAGCATTACAGGGTAGCCTGTTTCTTTAGCTACTTTTTCACATTCTTCAAAGGTTGCAATAACGCCTTCACTACCAGGAACACAAGGGACTCCGGCAGCTCTCATGGTAGCTTTTGCATTCGCTTTATCGCCCATTCTATCAATCATTTCTGGAGAAGCACCAATAAATTTTATACCATGCTCTTCACAAATTTTTGAAAATTTAGCATTTTCAGATAAAAACCCATAACCGGGATGAATCGCATCTGCATTAGTAATTTCGGCTGCTGCTATAATACTTGACATTTTAAGATACGAATCTTTGCTTGGTGGAGGGCCAATACAAACAGCTTCGTCTGCAAATTTGACATGTAAACTTTCTGCATCAACTGTTGAGTAAACCGCAACGGTTTTAATGCCCATTTCTTTACATGTTCTAATAACACGAAGTGCTATTTCGCCTCTATTGGCTATCAATATTTTTTTAAACATAACATGTTGAATTAAAAATTACAAATTCCAATCGCCAAATTCCAAATATTGGATTCCGAGATTTGTTTATTGGAATTTTTAATAGGTTATGATGGATCTACTAAAAAGAGTGGCTGATCATATTCTACTGGTGAAGAATCATCAACTAAAATCTTTACTACTTTTCCCGAAACTTCAGATTCTATTTCGTTAAATAGTTTCATGGCCTCAATAACACAAAGCACATCACCCTCTGCAATGGTTTGTCCTACCTCAACAAACAAGGGCTTGTCTGGTGCTGACTTTCTATAGAAAGTCCCTATGATGGGTGATTTAATAGTAATGTATTTTGAGTTTTCTGTTGCCGCGGTTGCTGCAGCTGGATCTGAAACTGGTTGACCCCCAGCTACTGGTGGAGCTAGCGTTTGTGGTATTTGTGTTGCTATTGGTGCATATTGCACCGCTGTTGTGTCTGGGTCTGGTCCTGTTTTTATGGTGATTTTAATATCATCCATTTCTAATTTAACCTCGCTGGCTCCCGATTTGGCAACAAATTTGATTAAGTTTTGAATTTCTTTAATATCCATAATTTTACTAATTAGATTTTGGTTAGTTTACTGAATTATATGCCCATTTTAAATAAATGGATCCCCAATTAAATCCGCCTCCAAAAGCGGCAAAAATTAAATTATCTCCTTTTTTAAGCTGTGATTCGTAATCATGTAAAAGTAACGGTAAAGTAGCAGACGTCGTATTACCATACTTTTGAATATTTATCATTACTTTTTCTTCTGGTAATTCTATACGATTTGCTGTAGCATCAATAATGCGTTTATTCGCTTGATGTGCTACCAACCAAGAAACATCTTCTGTGGTTAAATTATTTCGTTCTAATATTTTAACCGCCGCATCTGCCATATTAAATACGGCATTTTTAAATACTGTTTTTCCTTCTTGAAAAGCGTATTGACCGCCTTTCTCCATAGCTTCAGGTGTTAAAGGATATGAAGACCCCCCATAAGTCGCTTGTAAAAACTGCCTACCGGTACCATCACTTCTAAGATATTCATCTTGAAGTCCTAAACCCTCTTCATTAGGTTCAAATAAAACAGCTCCTGCTCCATCTCCAAAAATAATGCAAGTGGCTCTATCTGTATAATTAACAATTGAAGACATTTTATCGGCTCCAATTAATAACACATTTTTATACCGACCCGATTCTATATAACTGGCAGCTGTAGACATGCCAAATAAAAAGCTAGAGCATGCCGCATCCATATCAAATGAAAATGCATTTACTGCTCCAATTTCAGATGCTGTATAAGCCGCTGTAGAAGCCGCTTTCATATCTGGAGTTGCAGTGGCAACAATAACAAGTTCTATATCTTTAGGATTAAGACCTTTTTTATTAATAAGGTCTTGGGCTGCTTTTATAGCTAGGTAAGAAGTTCCTTTGCCCACGTCTTTAAGAATTCTACGTTCTTTAATTCCCGTTCTAGAAGTTATCCATTCGTCATTTGTATCAACCATAGTTTCAAGTATTTGATTGGTTAACACGTATTCTGGCACATATGCGCCAACAGCGGTAATCGCTGCTGAGATTTTTCTCATAACTTCATAGTTAATTTGACTAAAAAATCATTAAAATGGAACAAAAACGCTCTAAATTTCGTGAAAACTACTAAATTTTGACGTAATAGCATGGAAATTACGCGTTTTTGTTCTTTAGAAAAAACATAACATAAAAAAAACGCTCACATGTGAGCGTTTTAATATATGCATGCATACTAATTATGCAACGTTTTCTACAGTTTCTGAGTTGTCAATTAAAACTTGACCTCTGTAATATAATTTTCCTTCATGCCAATGGGCTCTGTGATATAAATGTGCTTCACCAGTTGTTGGGCATGTAGCAATCTGTGGCGCAGTTGCTTTGTAATGAGTTCTTCTTTTATCTCTTCTTGTTTTTGAGATTTTTCTCTTAGGATGTGCCATTTTTTATTTTTATTTATCCGTTAATAGTTTCTTTAATGTATTCCAGCGAGGATCTGTTTCCTCTTCAATATCTTTTTCTTCTTTAAGCTTTGGGCTTAATTCTTCTAACTTTTTGAGTATGTCTGAATTTAATGTTCCGTCTTCAACTCCCGGATGAATACGTTTAATGGGTACAGCTAATATGATTAATTCATACATATACTGCTGAACGCTAATTTCATAGGTTCCATGAGGAACAATAAGAATATCAGTATCTTCATCGTTATATTCATCTCCGAACTTCACCACCAAATCAAATTCATTTTCAATGTGTTGATTATAAGGTTCGTTTGTTACATCGCAATTAACATTAACAAATCCTGAAATTTTAAAGTTTAACTCTAATAAGGTTGATTTCTTCTCTAATACAAGATTTACACCAATATTTACATTATTAAACTCTTCATACTCAAAATATTCAAAGAACGCCTGCTCAATTTTAAACTCAAAATAATGTTTCGCTTCTTTTAGCCCTACAAATGGAATTGTAAACTCTTTTAATGGCTTCATTATCACATCTATTTTGAGCCTGCAAATATATAAATTTTTATTTAAGCAACATGACTTATAAACATTTTTTTGTTTACATCTTTTGCTAGGCCTTTTTTAACGGATTTGAGGTAAGTTCGCTATACTCCAAACGGTTTTTAAATATTTGTATCGCTGTAAAAACAGCTTCTTTAAATGAGTTCGCATCGGCCACGCCTTTCCCTGCAATTTCATAGGCAGTACCGTGGTCTGGGGAGGTTCTGACTTTATTTAACCCTGCTGTAAAATTTACCCCTTGACCAAAAGAAAGTGTTTTAAAAGGAATTAAACCCTGGTCGTGATAGGTGGCAATAATGGCATCAAAATTCTTGTAATTGCTTGATCCAAAAAAACTATCGGCAGCATATGGGCCGTAAACAAGCTTACCTTCTTCCTTAATTTTTTCAAGTGTTGGCCTCAAAATAGTATCATCTTCGTTGCCAATAACACCATTGTCGCCTGTATGCGGATTGATGCCTAAAACGGCAATTTTAGGTCGTATGATGCCAAAATCATTTAAAAGCGAATTATATACGGTATTTATTTTTTTAACGATTAATGCTTCTGTTACATGTTCTACGATATCTTTAACTGGAACGTGATCTGTTAATAACCCAACTCTTAACGAATCGGTTACCATAAACATTAAGCTCTCTCCTTCTAATTCCTGTGCTAAATAATCAGTGTGTCCAGGGAATTTAAAATCATTTGACTGTATGTTGTGTTTGTTAATAGGGGCTGTTACCAAAACATCAATATCGCCGTCTTTAAGCGCCTTTGTTGCTATCTGAAATGATTTAATAGCATACGCTCCTATTTTAAGGTCTTCTTTACCAAATTCTATATTTACCTGTTCATTCCAACAATTTAAAACATTAAATTTCCCAGAAGCCAATTGGTTTAAATTATTAATATTATTAAAGTTAATTTCTGAATTAAAATGTGTTTTAAAAAAACTCATAGTTTTTGCCGAAGCAAAAATTATAGGGGTACAGAATTCTAACATTCTTGAATCTTCAAATGTTTTTAAAATGATTTCGCTACCAATACCATTTAAGTCCCCTATTGATATCCCTACTACTATATTCTCCGATTTCTTCATTAATATGACAACTTTTGTTTGTAATTTTGAAGGTACAAATTTAATTAAATAATCAGACAATAATATGTTTACAGGAATTATTGAAGATATTGGTGTTATTTCAAATTTAAAAGAAGAATTAGACAATCTTCATATTACAATAAAAAGCACAATTACTCCAGAATTAAAAATAGACCAAAGTGTGGCACATAATGGTGTTTGCTTAACCATAGTAGGAATAAGCAACAACGAATACACCGTTACAGCCATAAAAGAAACCCTAGACAAAACCAATTTAGGAACTTTAAAAATTTCTAACAAGGTAAATTTAGAACGCGCCATGAAGTTAGGCGACAGACTGGATGGACATATGGTACAAGGTCATGTAGACCAAACCGCAATTTGTACACATGTTGAAGACGCTAATGGAAGTTGGGTGTTTACATTTAATTACGACTCATCATTTAATAACATAACCATTGAAAAGGGCTCTATTACTATAAATGGAACAAGTTTAACGGTTGTAAATTCTAAAAAAGACAGCTTTAGTGTGGCTATTATACCTTATACATACCATCACACAAACTTTAATACCTTTAAAAAAGGTACTATTGTAAATTTAGAGTTTGATGTTTTAGGAAAATATGTGGCGAAACTTTTAGAATTAAGTAAGATAAATTAACGAGTCTTTTTTTTAGACACTAATTTTTTAGTCCCATAAAAAAGTCCAATGCACACACCTAATAACACCCCTCCATCAATAAGAAACCCTGGTGGTGGTGGTGTCCCTGGTGGTGGTGGTGCTTGAGCAGAACAAACAAAACTTATTAATACAAATAAGCTTGAGATAAATATTCTTTTGTTTTGTATTATCATTGCGTTGCTAATGTATAAAAAAAACTGAGTGAACAGAACAAACTCATCATAATCAGCCAAAAAATATCCATGAAGTGCTAAATGTCATCGATGAAATGCTAATTGTTGTTGATTTATTGTTTTATATACCAACGCCTGAATTTGTTAAAAAGTATCCTATACCTTGAAAAATAATCCCTCATTTTTTATTAACAAAACAAATATATATAAAATAGTACAAAACATAAATTTAAAAAGATTGATTTACAGAACTTTTAAAAAAATAGTAGATTAATTTTAAAATATAGTGGGTTTTATCAAGAGAATGAAGCTTCAAAACCCTTCGGCCTATTAGGGAGGTTTGGATAATTTTTAACACAATTAATAAGCTCTTTCATGTTGTGTTTAGATGCGTCTTTTCGTTTAAATCATCATTACAACCTATCAAAATGAAAACAAGTAACCTAATATTAATAAGAAATACTTTTTTATTGTTTTTAATTATTTCTTTAAAACCTTACCATTTAGTTGTTCGGTAAATTTTCCGTTTTCAATAGACAATTTTCCATTAATTAGGCTAAACTCTAAACCTTCAGCCAACTGAAAGGCATCGGAATAATCCGCTTTATCTTTAAAGATTTCAGGGTTAAAAATGACGATATCAGCATAATACCCTTCTAACAATTTTCCTCTGTTAGGAATTCTAAAAATATCAGCCGTTTTAGATGTGCTTCCGTTTATAAAAGTAGCTATCCCGATACTATTATCCTGCTTTACATATTTTTGATACTTCCGTGGAAATGTGCCATATTTTCTGGGGTGTCCCGTATTGCCATCAGACCCAGTAACTACCCAATCTTGTTTCATGAAATTAGAAATATCATCAAAATTCATATTGAAAGAAGCAATTTTTACAGAACTGGTTCTTAATATTTTAAAAACAGCCTCTTCTGGTGACAAACCTAGGGTCTCTGAAATTTCTAACAAATTCTTCCCAACACGAATAGAGTCATCAGACTTAACAATTAATAGTTTTTCCGGTCCACCTCTACGTATAATATTTATTTTTGTTTCGGCTAAAATACGTTGTTTCAATTTTGGATTATCAAACCGAATAAATACAGAATCTTTACCTCCACTTTCCGTCCAACGTGGTACCACTGCTGCTTGCAAACCTGTTGCAGATGCATCATAAGGATATTGATTTGCAGTAACCTCAATACCTGCTTTTCTCGCAGAGTTAATGATACTTATAATAGAATCACTTTGATGCCATACATCTACTCCCAAACATTTAATATGGGATATATGAATGGGTAATTTTGCCTGGCGGCCAATCTCAATAGCTTCTTCAATGGATGGAATTAATCCGACCGTATAAGAGCTTTCATCTCTTAAATGTGTGTCGTAAATACCTTTGTTTTTTGCAACTGTCTTTGCTAAAGCAATAACCTCATCTGTATTTGCATAACTGCCTGGCGCATAAAACAGCCCTGTAGATATGCCAAATGCCCCAGCATTCATTTCTTGCTGAACAAGTGATTGCATTTTGGAAATTTCATGTGCGGTAGCCTTTCTGTCACTTCTACCAATAACTTGTTCGCGAATGGTACCATGTCCGAAAAGCAAAACGGCATTTGTACCTATGCCCTGAGTTTCGTATAAATTTTTATATTTTGAAGTAGGGTAAAAACTATCACCATCATTACCAACAACTACAGTCGTTACGCCTTGAAATAAAAAAGGTTTATTATGTGAGGTTTCCGGGTCTATTAAATCTCTATCGGCATGTGTATGCGGGTCTATAAACCCTGGAGAAACAAGTAATCCTGTAGCATCAATAATTTTTGAAGCTTTAATTGATACGGTGTTTTCATCGCCAATAAAAATAATTTTATCATCTTTTATAGCAATAGATAAATAATTAGGAATACTGTCCACGCCATTATAAACGGTTCCATTTTTGATAAGAATATCAGCATAGATTTCCTTTTTACAAGAGAAGCAAGAAATCAAAATGGTAATCATAAAAAATATTTTTAATCTTTTCATGTTGATGGTTTTATCTTATTTTCAGATAGTATGGAAATTTAGAATATTAGTTTTAATTGATACTAATTAAAACAAGTTATTTAAAGTTTTACTCGTTAAGCACAAGTTGTTATTACATACAAAACCTTAATTGTCGCTTTTTTTTGATAACAAACTAAGGCTCTTATTATCAAAAGAGCTAAGTATAATTTATAAAATATTCTTTTTAACTATAAGGCAAAAAAAAGGCTGCTTAAAAACACGTGGTTTTTAAACAGCCTTTTAACTAAAACAAACTTTATTGGTTTATTGGTGTCTTTACAAAAAGACCCGGTATAGGGCTCGGAGCATTTGAGTTTCCATCAATTTCGTCTTGACAAATTAAAAATCGCTCAGGATAACTGCTTCCAAAATTAATAGGAATCGGTACTGCTATGTCGTTATCAGTTGCTCTAATTCTTCTGGCATCATCAAAAACAACATGCGTTCCGAAACAAGACACATAGCGTTCTTCAATAATTTCTCTTAGCAAAGCTCTGTTAGCAGCTATATTATCAGTATTTTCAATACCTGAAGCATCAAAATCTGTTGCAACATAATCGTCGTACATAACATTAAGACCAGAATCCCCTGCAAAAGCATTTCCCGTTCTTAAATAAGCTCTCAAATTATTTAATCGAGTAAGCCCTTCACTGAATCCGACGGTTCTAAACCCTGCTTCGGCAAGAATTAATAAATTTTCTTCATAAGTAACCATAGGCATCGTAGCATTAGCAGCACTCAATCTGTTAGGTTTAATGGCACTTTGATCCAATGTTAAATAATCTCCTCTTCTGCTCTCATCTGTTTTGGCGTTATTTCTGGAAGTTGGGCTTGAAACATCTAATAAATCTTCACAAAACGACCCTGTCGTAGTAAGATCGCCTGCTCGACTTCCTGTTAAAATAAGAAAATACAAACTACTATTCTCATTGGTTGAACCATAAGCAGAATAAGCTTTTGCATATCTCAAAGAATTAGCGCCAGAATTAATTCCTGTAAGCGCACTACTATGTGCTTCAGGATATTGTCTAGTTGCTAAGAAATATCTTGCTTTAAGCGTGTTTGCTACTTGTATCCATGCTGTTGGATTCCCTCCTAAAAAGATGTCATCACTAAACCTTCTTGTACTTGGCACTAAAGCCAATTGTGTAATAGCATCATTTAACAAGGTTTGAGCAGCTTGATAAACCGCTAACTGCCCATCAAAAGCCGCTTCTTCTACCAATCCCACCTCAGAATAAGGTACATCGCCAAATAGGGATGCCATGCTACCTATGGCATGGGCTTCAATCACATTAGCAATACCCTTTACCAAATTATCAGCAGAATTTTCTTGAATAATATCATTTTGGGTCATAATACCATGATACATAAAACCCCACTCACTGTTAGTCTCTTCTGGAGAAATATTATAATCATTTATACGAGCGTATAAATTAGCAATCCCTTTCATTTGTCCAGTCCAAAATTGTGAAATACGCATTGGTGAACCCGATTGTATTTGTACGTTTGCTAACTCCATGCCCTTTAGCAGTAATTCTGCTGGAACATCTATAGCAACGTTAGGATCTTCGTTAATATCTAAATATTGATCACAACTAACAAAAGCTATCAGCCCGGTGATACAAATAAATTTTCTTATATGTTTTTTCATTGTAAGCATTTTTTAATAATTTATATTAATTCCGAAAACTACCGACTTCGAACTTGGGTTCGTAAAGTAATCTACACCTTTAGCCGTTCCGTTTCCAAATTGACTAATATCCGGGTCGCTACCTTTAACTTTTGTCCATAAAGCAAGATTTCTGCCTGTAACAGAAAGACTAATAGATTCCAAGCCTGCTTTTTTAACCCAAGCACCACCCACATTATAAGCTAAACTTAGTTCTCTTAAACGTGTCCAACTACCATCAGCTATAGCAAATTCATTAATTACAGAACCTCCAAAACCACCACCAAGACTTGTATACCAACTCTCATCTAATAATACAGGACCACCACCAAAATCTTGAATGTTCCCTCTTACTAAAGTTCCTGAAGGAATTGTAACACCCGCATAATTTACTAAATTTTGAGAAGGCGTTACTTCGTTACCAGTTATAGCATGTGTTCCAAAACCTTGTAATACAAACCGTGTACGTTCTGCAATATCATTACCTTGACTCGTTTCGAACAGTACATTTAAAGAGAAGCCTTTATAATTGGCTCGAATTCCGGCAGCACCTCTCCAATCTGGATTCGGGTCACCAAGCACCTTGTCTCCTGAACCATCTAGTTGTGGAAATCCGTTAGCATCTAAATCTAAAGATCCATCTGGATTGTGTAAAGCGGCACTACCTAAGAAAGTAGAAATAGGCTCTCCTACCACAGCACTCGGTTTTACTGAGGACGCACCGTTCGTAAAATCTACTGATGCAACACCTCCAAGATCTGTAATTTCACTTTTGTTGGCAGAAGCATTACCATATAAACTTATGGATACGTCTTGTTTCTTGAATATATTATAATCAAATTCAAACTCTAAGCCTTCATTTTCTAAAGATGCTACATTTCCTAACAGCGTATCAAACCCCGATGATGGATTCAAGTCTATTGGAAGCAGCATATCATTTGTTTCATTAAAATAATAAGTGCTTGAGAGCTTTAAACGGTTTCTAAACAATCTAAAATCTAAACCTACTTCGAATTCTTTTTTCTTTTCAAATTCTAAATATGGGTTACCTTGGTCATCATTTATTCTATAACCACCACCAAAGGCTGTTAAAGAAATAGGGTCTGAATAACTTGTATAGGAAGCTGTTTCATAACCAGTTTCCCAGCCATGAGGGTCTGGAGCTAAACCAACCTCACCGTATGCTAACCTTAATTTTGCAAATGATATGGTACTGTCTCCGTCTAAATCTAATAAATTACTCCAATTAAAACCAATCTCCGCACTAGGGTAGGTTATCGATTTTACACTTGATGACGCATCTTCATAGGTAAGTCCCAAATTCAAATTAAGTATGTCTTTATACTCAAAGCTTCCTTGTCCGTAAAAACGAACATTTCGGATTCTTCTATTTCGTTCTTGTTCATCAATATTTCCAGAAATGGAAGGGTTTTGAAGCCTACTGTTATATAAAAAATCCAGCGCTTCCACATAAATTTGTTTTCTTTGTCGATCACTTGTAGCCGCACCTAATGTAAAGCGTGAAGCAATATCCTCCGTTAATTGAAAATTCAAAAGAGAGACGAATTCGGCCGAAATTTCTGTATTATTATAAATTTCATTTTGATAACGCCCATTATTAGCACTATCGCCAGAGAACATAGGAAAGAAATACGTTCTATCATCATTAAAGTTATCTAAACCAGAACGAAGCACAAAATTCAACCAAGGGGTTGCGGTAATGTTGAAATCTAATGACCCGACATAACGATTCACTTTTGTATCACTAGTTTGCTCATAAATAGTCCACAAGGGATTATTATAAGTAGGATTAGCTGTGTCTCCTAAATAGCGTCTGTAACTACGATGCCTTAATGGTGTTGGATTACCATTGGCATCATAATAAGTTCCTTTATAGTCACTAATATCAAAATCTGTTGGATTTCTTAGTAATCCTAAATAAACACCAGCCGTATTAGACCCTTGCTGTATTCTATTAGATTTACTTTTTGTATAGGTGATTTTTGCTGAAGATGTTAACCAATCATTAAACTTCATGGTATTTCCAAAGGTAAATGTGTTTTTTACATAATCACTTTGCTTTATAATCCCTTTTTGGTTTAAACGACCCATACTAAAATAAAAGGTTGCCTTATCTGTCCCTCCAGATAAATTTAATCTAATATCCTCAGCAAACCCATCTCTAAAAATTGCATCAAAGTTGCTATCAGTAAAAGTCTCTTGCGAATTTTTACCTCCATGAACATTACTTGCTGTTCCATTTGCTATTGGGTAATAAACCGTACCATCTTGAGCTTCAAAATAACGCCCTGTGGTATTAAAAACATCAGCATCTCCACTTCTGTCTGCGATTCTATCTCCCCAAGAATTGGCAGCTGTAGCGCTATACCTACCACTTGCTCCTTGACCAAATTTTGTTTGTAGTGGATGTTTTCCGTTTATTTGATCAACAGATATTGTAGAACTTAAAGACACTTTTAATTTACCTGATTGACCTCTTTTAGTTGTAATTACAATAACACCACCCAAAGCTCTGGATCCATAAATGGCCCCTGCAGAAGCTCCCTTGAAAACCTGAATGGTCTCAATGTCATCAGGATTGATATCATTTAAACGCGATTGTTGTGATACGCCACCATCTGCATCACTAGATAGCCCTTCTAGGTTGCTATTGTTTAAAGGTATCCCATCAACAACAATAAGTGGTGAGCTTCCATTAATGGAACTTATTCCTCTAATTTGAATATTAGAACCCGCACCAGGATCTGCACTTGTGCCCGTAATAGTTAACCCAGATGCTTTACCTGCTAAACTATTTATTAAAGTTGGTTCTTTAGCTCCTAAAACTTCATCTGCATTAATTACCGAGTAAGTAGATGCTACGGCATCACGTTTTTCTTTAAAACCCAATGCATTAATTACTACTTCGTCAAGACTTTCGGCATCTTCTTGTAATGTAACTGTAATATTGGCTTGATCGCCAACCGTAATTTCTGTGTTTTTAAATCCTACATAGCTTATAACAAGCACATCTGTATTTTTAGCTGTTATGCTATAGTTTCCATCAAAATCTGTCGACGCCCCATTTGTTGTGCCTTTCACAACTACCGAGGCTCCTGCCAATGGCACACCACTAGTGTCGGTTACTGTGCCTGAAACTGTTTTCTGCGCATAAATAAATGCGCTTGAAAACACGAATACAAGCATTGAAAAAAATAATTTTTTGTTCATACTTTTTTGAGTTAGTTAATTAATTGTTTGTTTTAGTTAAAATTGTCATCATCTGTTCAGCAGATACTTTACCAAATAAATCTATGTTTTCATAAGTCGTTTTGTCTCCTATTTCGAAGGTAATACCTCCCGCATTGTGTGCGTTTAAAAACCATCCTTTAGATGTAGGTTTATCACTATTAGCCGATTGCTCGTTAACTTTGTAGTTTGCAATATTATTTTCTAAAGCCGTAAACCAGTTGTCAACAAAATCTGGAAGTGTCGTATTTGCTCTGTCTTTATTCGTATAAAAAACATCATACCACGTAGAATGAAAATCAATTCCTAAAACTAATTTTGATTTATTCTTAGTAACAGATTTATTAATTGATTTAATAGTTTGTTTAATTTCTGGCTGATTATAAACAGACCAATCTCTGTTCATATCGACACCTCCAGCATTATGGCGCCAATGGCCTAAATCGACACCATCTGGATTCATAATTGGAAATGCCAGAATATGAAACTTATTTAAGAATTTATTAGAAAGTTCTGAGCCATTTAATATGGTTTCCAAAAAGCTTTGAAATGCATAATAGCCTGTTACCTCAGGTGGATGTTGTCGGGTAAGCAATACAATAATCTGTTTTCCTTTTGGATTGCCTTTACATATATCAAGCATAGGCAGATTTCTGCCTAATATTGTTTTGCCATTACTTTTTAACTTAACGACGTCTTCTTTTCCTGTAATTAGTTTAGTATACCAATTTTTAACATCTGTTGATGATTCAATCTCTTGCCCAGAAATAGTTTGAGGCGTTTCGGTTAAATTTAATTTAATAGTTACAATACTATCTTTTTTAAATTCATTTAAAGAATCAATTACAAACCATTTTTCATCTTTCTTTAATTTAGAAATGTATCTGTGCTTAAACCCTTTAGGGTATTTAAAAGTAAAATAAAATGGTTTTGGCGCGCTAGACCATGTTTTAAATGCATAATAAGGGCTGTTATTTATAGGGGTGTTTTCTGGGTTAATAATGACTGCAGCGGTACTATCATTTAGTATTTCAAACCCATTTAAACGAGCGCCATCAAATTGATTACTTGCAAAAACGCCTACGCTCTCTAAGTTATATACTTTTTTTATTTGATACACTATTGGTTTTGTTGTTGTATCAACAGGCGATTTAAAAGGTATTGGCTTTGCAGAATGACATCCCACAGCAAAAACCAAATTTATTAAAACTATAATTTTCAACAATAACCTAAAGGTAGTAGTCATCTAACTTATGTTAATTATTTGCTAAATTTAGATAAATTAGGCCTGATGTAGGGCATACCGGTTTTGTTTCAATAGCGCATACCAATTTGAAATTGGCTCGAAATTTACCGAATTAGTATTGATTTTTAGTTCATTATCCCTAAATGAATAATGCGTCCTCCGCTCATATTAGCTGGATTTGTACTTTTACCAATAACAATACCATCTTCTGGCGCAAAGTATTCTCTTATTATGGTGCCAAAAGCATTTTTTACAATGGCTATTTTATCGCCTTTTAGTATTTTTTGATTTAATTCAACAATGACATCTAGAAACCCCCCTTCATTCATATACAGCCAATACGATTTTTTACAATAGATAGCTTCATCCTTAAAGTTTTCTAATTCACTGGTACCGTACATCTTTAACCAACTTAAAGTATTCAATAGCCCATGATATCCTCTTTCGATTAATTCCTTTTGAAACACTTGAGGATCTCCATATTCTACAGTGATACATGGTATGTTTTTTAAGGTGGCAGCCTCTCTCATGGTATAAGAAGACGCGGAAACAGAGCCTACCGATGGCTTCCCTTTACTATTTAAAATAATATCGGGTTTTTGCAGTACCCCAAGCATTTTAAGAGTGTCGTTTGTGAAATCTGCTCTAGCATACATTGAATTTACACGCCCAAAACTTGCGGTATGCATGTCAATTAGAAAATTGAAATAAGGTAATATTTTTTTATTTATATTATGAGCATACTGTTCACTTCTACTGCCAGATTCCTTACCCGGAAAATTTCTGTTTAAATCTTCTTCATCTATAAATCGGCGCTCATCCATTTGAATAGAAACATGATTTAATCCCGGAATCGCAATAATTCGTCCTTTTAATTCAACCACATTAATTTCATCCACTAAGTTATGAATAATAGGTATGCCATTTAATTCGTTTCCATGTATTGCCGCTGTAAGCCCAAGAGTTGGCCCATTGGTTTGACCTTGGATTACAATTATTGGAACAAGCATTGGGTAACCATAAGTATTACTTCCCATTTCCAACCAAAAGTTATGAATACCAGGTTGAGCATTAGCTATCTCACTTAAATTATTTATGATTTTAATTTCATTTTGTCCAATACTTTTAAATGAGCATACAATTAAAATAATGAACATTATATAATTCAATAATGGCTTTTTTTGATTCATACGATTATAATGATAAAATTGGTAAAACATAGGCATACATTAATATAGTTAAAAGCATAATACAAAGCAAATTAAGCCCTAAACCACATTTTGCCATTTCTGGAATGGTTACTCGGTTACTTCCAAAAATAACAGCATTGGTACCTGTACCGGAAGGCAACATAAAAGAAAACGAACATGCAAATGTTGCTGGAATCATTAATAACAACGGATTCATTTGTCCGGCAATAGCCATGGCTGCCAATACCGGTAAAAAAATATTAGCAGTGGCGGTATTGCTATTAATCTCAGTAATAAAAATCATGAGCGAAATAACAATTATCAAAATTATAATCATGGGATATTGACCAATAAAACTCATCTTCGAACCTAAGAAAATCGCTAATCCTGTATGATTAAAAGATTCGGCAATAGCATAACCCCCACCAACAATCATAACAACGCCCCAGGGAACTCTTGATGCCGATTTCCAATCTAAAAGTCTTTTTTGCTTTTTATTTTTTGTCGATTTTCCAGCTGGAATCATAAATAACAATAAAGCTGAAATTATAGCCACCGTGGAGTCGTGAACATAGTCTTTAATTCCTAGAAGCGAAGACCAACCTGGAATAACAAAACTATCTAATACAATATCGCGTCTAAAAATCCATCCAATAGCAGTAAAAAGGAATACGGCAAACACTCTTTTTTCCATAACCGAAATTTTACCAATGGCTTTTATTTCTTGGTTAATAACTTCTTTACTGCCAGCAAAATGTCCGCTTATTTTAAAATACTTTGTTATATATATCCAAATAATAGGCAACATTATAATCACAATAGGCGTGCCTAATTTCATCCATTCTAAAAAATCAATTTCTGGCTGATCTGGAAATGCTTTTGCAAAAACACCTGCAAATACCATATTTGGCGGTGTTCCAATTAAAGTTCCTGTCCCTCCTATACTTGCAGCATAAGCAATTGCCAGCATCATGGCTAACCCGAATTTTGGGTTTCTCTCCGGGTTTTCTTCTTCTTTATCTACTATCGCTAATGCAATGGGCAGCATCAGCAAAACCACTGCCACATTAGCTATCCATAACGATAAAAATGCCGTAGCTATCATAAAACTTAAAATAATTCTTTTTCTACTGGTTCCTAGTTTACTAATTATGTATAAGGCTACTCTTTTATGCAAGCCACTTAACTCAATAGCTTTAGCAAGAAAAAAACCTCCTAAAAGCATTAACACATAATTATGCCCATAGTTTTCTGTGGTTGCACTTGCATCGAGTATCCCTAATAGGGGAAACAAAGCAATAGGTACAAATGCGGTAGCATAAATTGGAATACATTCTGTCATCCACCAAATTGCCATAAGTAACGCAACTCCCAAAGCTCTTAAAGCCTCCGGTCTCATGCCTTCCGGTGTTGGTATAATAAGTGTTAATAAAAGAACAGTAATTCCCGCCCAAAGCCCAATTGTTTTTGATTTATTCATTTAGTTATTTTTTTTTTGCTTCAATTGATTTGCCGTCTCTTCTAGAATCTGCCACTCCAACCCATTTTTCGTTTTCTTTTGCTATAGCATGAATACCTCCGTAATAAGCATTTAATCCTTTGGTAATTACTAAATTTTTATTGGCATGCTTATTTTGTAGCTCAAATTTATCCAAAATGTATTTATCGATTGAAATATAATCATTCTGGTCTTCCAAATACAAATTGTTTTTAGAAACATGAATGCGTGGATATTTAATTAATTTATCAATATCATTATTCTCTATCCATTTTGCTGTAATTTGAGCGACCGAAGAAATAATTCTTTCACTTCCAGGACTTCCAAGTACTAATACATTTTTACCGTATTGTTGAACAATTGTTGGAGCCATGGACGAGTACGCCATAGCATTAGGACGAATGGCAAAAGGATGATCTGGGTTTTCAAAAATAAAATCATCCATATAGGTGTTATAAAGGAACCCTAAATCACTTGAAGCTGATAATGATCCAAAATAAGCGTTAATACTCGAAGTGACCCCAATAACATTTCCAAAAGAATCAACTACTGAAAAATGAGTCGTTTCGCCAGATTCATTATTTTGTTTTTTTTTATTTAGAGCCGAGTGGTTTTTTAATAATAATTCTGCATAATCTTTAGACACCTTTATGTTAACAAGGCTATCGTAATTAACCAAATTTGTTATCGGGTCAATATCTCTGTCGTTATGAGCTAGATATAAAGCTTCAGTAATATCTGTGTTATTTAATGTATGCTCTTTTGATAATTGTTCCATCAGGTTTAATGCTAAAAGCACAGTCCAACCACCACAAGGAGGGGGTTGAGAAAAAACATTCATTTCTTTATAGCTGGACACCAAAGCAGAAAGCTCTTTTGGTTCAGGAAAATCTTGCAAGTCTTTCATTGTGATCCATCCATTATGTTTCTGCATATCTTTTGCAATGTCTTTTGCAATATCTCCGATATAAAAATCATGAGCGCCAAATTTTGCTAAACGTTTTAATGTATTAGCCAATACGGGCTGCTTCAAAATTTCGTTTTCAACAGGAATACGATTCCCATCAATTAGAAAAAAAGAGGTGTTGAATTTGCTTTTTAGCAATTTAGCCTCATATTGCTTATAAACTTTTGCCCTAAACTTCCCCACAGTAAATCCATTTTCAGCAAGGCTTATAGCCGGATCTAACAATTCTGACCAAGAAACCTTTCCACTACCATAAGTTCTCCATAAATAGTCTAATACTTTTAC
>JBNMNO010000021.1:0-32925 GCA_051275695.1 Mariniflexile sp. | reverse complement strand
ACTATCGGCTAAGGTTGGGTGTTTTGCTGATTTCATAATACTAAAATACAAATTAATATACTGATAATCAAATGATTGAAATCATATTTTGTTAATTATTTTATACAATTTCCCTTGCAACGGTCTTAATTTGTATTGCTTTCTATTGAAAAAACTAGGAAACTAGACAATACTTATTACCTAGCATTTATTTCGTCTTAGTATATCTTATTTTTTCATTGAAATTTTACAATGAAAACTCGAACTGTAATCTAAATTAGTACATCGACTTACTTACTAATTAATATTTTTCTGGAAAAAGTTTTTCCTGAAACTTTTCCAACTACTATATATATACCATTTTTTAACTGTTCTAAATATATCGATTGAGTTTTACGAATGTTTTTAATAGTAAATACTTTAGCCCCTAACATATTATAAATTTCAATATTTAGTGCTTCGCCACTAGAATGTTGTATCTCTAATCTTTTGGTTTGACTGTTATAAAAAATTATTAAATTTTTAAGAACAGAGTCTTCAACATTTAATGTAGATTCTGAATCCCAAGCACCTGCATCATTACCATCGTCACCAAAAGCTATTGGACTGTCTATACCAGCAGCTACACTGTCATAAATCACTTTTCCAAGCGTAGCATCAAAACGTAAATTTGAAGCTGTTAAATTAGCAGCTACTTCGTTTGGATCAGTAGTCCCTTTTACATATGATATAAAATTTGATCTGGTATCTACATTGCTACTGATCCATTCACCTATAGAATAGGTAAACGACTGTGTACCTCCTGAGGAAGAACCAAAATCACTAGAAGCTCCTTCACCACCATTAATTTTGTTATTATAAAATAAACTATTGGTTACAGAAACATTTGTATTAGTAGATCTTATTGCACCATAATCAACACTGTTTTTAGTAGTTTTATTTTCAAAAAAAGTAGAATTTGTAATTGTTACCTGTCCAGTATAAGTCGCAGGAGTAGTAGCTGGGCTAACAGCAACACCTTCTGACAATATTGCTCCACCACCGTCAGAGCCAAGAGTCCCTTGTGCTAAATTATTATAAAAAGTAGATCCAGCTATATTAACAATTGGGATTTGAATAGCATTTACATAGATTGCCCCACCACTTTTTCCTGCTGTATTATTTTTAAATAGTGAATCTGTTATGTTTAATCTTCCATTAGATACATAAATTGCACCCCCCTGAAAATCTCCTAAGGTAGAGTTGCCATCAAAAATGCAATTACTAAAATAAATATCTGAATCACCAGTTATTGAAAATACAGCGCCATTGGATCCAGTTTTATTAGTACTACCCTGAAAGATTATATCCGTAAAAGAAATTGTTAATCCTGCTGCTGTAAGTTCATACATCTTAGCAACAGTTCCGCCATCAACTCCGTTAATGGTTGCATTATTTTGTCCTACAAAATAAACAGATTTAGAAAGTGTAACTTGTTCAACTTGGCTGATTGATCCAACTACAATGATTGTATCTCCATCAATAGCTGTTGCGATAGCTGTATTTAATGTAGGGAAAGCGCTAGCTTCACTCAAACCATCATTAGTGTTTAACCCATCTGCTTTTACATAGTAAGTACTTGGTCCCTTAGAATCACTTGGCTGGGTTGTGTTAGATGCTGGAGAAGTACCTATTGCATTTCTCGCTTTTATCCTATAAAAATAGTCAGCCTGTTGCAAATCGCTATCTGTATAAGATTCTGTATTAGCAGTAAGCGTTGCTATTATTTGAAAGGTAATTCCGTCTGATGAACGTTCTAAAATATAATCGGTTTCCTCTATAGAAATATCAAACCAACTCAGCTCTACATACTTTTCGGTATCAGAAAATTTATAATCTATTATAGATAACTTTCCAGGAGTATCAGGTAATATACCGTGTGTAGTTCTATCTTCAAGTTGTGCCGCATATAAGGATGGTATTTTTAAAGTCTCTCCAGTTCCTTCAATATATCCTACTGGTTTTAAAAAAGGACCTCTAGCACTTACCTCGTTGGCGTTACAACCAATAGCATAATTCTGCCCAATGGGTGGTTTTTGAACTGAAATTAGATTTGCGGGTGCATCAATATTCCAAGCTACACCATTTGTTAGCGTCCAACCATGACCTGTTCCATAGCTTCCTCTATTGTGCAACCCTAAAACAAAATATGCATTGGTATTTCTCCAAGAAATATTATCAAAAAGCATTCCTTGCCCCCAACGTCTATGAGACTCAGAACTTGTATAGTCACCAGTAGATGAACAATTGGTAAAAACAATTCCATTAACATCACTTGCCCCATTGGAAACAAATGAATGTCTGCCATCTGAGGCTGTACAATTATTAAAAAGAATATTATTACAGTGATCGCCTACATTAAAATTATATCGCCACCCACCAGAAATTGGGCCATGCACCTCTAGAACTTTGGTGTCAACAACTGAACAACGAGTGGCTTCATCAAATTTAACACCAGAATAACTCATTCTCAAAGTAGTTACACCTTTGATCCATGAATTATCTACACCTACCATATTAATACATGTTTTGACATGGTTTCTACCCGTGACACCGGACGATTCTACAAAAATTCGTAAATTTTCAATGCCACATTCTTTTATTTGACTATTACCACTATTCTTATAAACGAATGATTGAGATAGGGATTGGTCTAACACATCGTAAATTGGTGTATTCACTTGAATTTTATTTCCATCAATTTTTGTAATATACCTATTAAAAACCAAATCTATTTCACCGGGCTGCCAAGGGGCGTCAGAACCTACACCACCATATTCAACTTTTTTTAACCATTCACTCGTGCTAGGATGTCTTATTATAATATTATCGCCAATTCTAAAAACAGATGCATCTGTAACTTCAATAGTCCTGCTACCAGCTGGGATGTAAGGACTAATTATGTTTTGTCTAGTTCCTGCAACTTCTGGTTTAAAACCGTTTTTGATATTTGTACCAACAGTAATTAAGGTTCGTTCGATGGGTGTGTTTCCTACACCAATAATAACTGTGTTTGATAAAGGATCTTCACCATCACCAGAACCTCGAAGTACAACACCGCCTGTATTAATGGTTAATACACCACTAACACGATATTCCCCTGCTGATAATAACAAAACCCCTCTATGTCCATTAGCGTTAAGTGGAAGTGCTTCAACTTCGTCAATTGCAGCTTGAATATGTGCTGTATTATCACCAACTACAGCGCTTATTTGTTTAACAACTGCTACATTTGGTAATTCCGCTTCACCATTTTTGTAGCCTGCAAAACTAAAATCAGGAATATGGTTACCATCTTTGTCAGATACATAACTTAACTGATTTAAATTATTATGGAACAATATAGATGAATCGTATTGTGCATAGGTCAAATTTAATCCTAAGAAAAGAAAATAAATTGAAGAAAAAATTAGAGAGTTACTATTCTTCATAGGTAGTCTATTATTGATTATAAATTTAGTTGAATAATTATGATACAAATTAAAATCAAAACGATTAATTATTCATTAATTATACATTAATAACCCGTTGGGTGTAATTATTTAAGTAAAAAATATTGATTAGATATTGCTAAAGATGCTTAAATTCAGTATGTTGAATTAGAAAAACAAAACAATATCTATGTCAAACATAGTAAAAAACTATTTAAGAATATATATGACATGGTTTAGCATTAATCATTGATGAGGTTTCTCCACCACCTTTAAAACTGGAGTATTTTTTATAAGTCATTTGGTCCGAAGCCATTCAGCACATTCCCCGCCCGTACAGTTAAAGAAAAGCTTCTTGGAAACAAGAGGCTTTTTTGTTTTTGTTTCTTTGCAACAAAAAATCAATTACAGGAAGTAAATTTAAAATCTAAAAGATGTTAACAGATGTTATTAAATTATTTGAGTTTTAATAAGTCCTAACAAGTTAAAGATTATATATTTGCAAAAATATTTTTCTACTAAATTCAAAAGATCATTTTAAGGTGAAATTGCTATTATTTTCCTTAATTATTTTCAGGAAAATTTATTTTAGAGTAACTAAAAGTAATTAAGGGTGTTAAATATTAACCATACATTAAAAATGAATAAAAAAATCGATCAACAAGCAGCAGATAATATAAGAGCTCTGGCTGTAGCTATGGTAGAAAAGGCAAATTCAGGACACCCAGGCGGGCCTATGGGAGGTGCAGATTTCATGCATATACTATACTCAGAATTCTTTAATTTTGATCCGTCAGATATGACCTGGGCATTTAGAGATCGCTTTTTTATGGATGCGGGTCATTTATCTACTTTAATGTATGCTCAATACTACCTTTTTGGGAACTATGAGAAAAATGATATTCAGAATTTCAGACAATGGGGTTCCATTACACCTGGCCATCCGGAAGTTGATGTTGCAAGAGGTATTGAGAATACATCTGGACCTTTAGGACAAGGTCACACCATGGGTGTGGGAGCTGCTATTGCTGCAAAATTTTTGGAAGCAAGATTTGGAGATTGGATGAATCATAAAATTTATGGTTTTATTTCTGATGGTGGTGTTCAAGAAGAAATATCTCAGGGAGCTGGTAGAATTGCAGGCCATTTAGGATTGAGTAATTTTATTATGTTTTTTGATTCAAATGATATTCAGCTATCAACTTCAACAGATGAGGTGACCTCTGAAAATACAGCCATGAAGTATGAAGCTTGGGGTTGGAACGTAGTTACTATCGATGGCCACAATCACGATGAAATTAGAAAAGCACTTTCTGATGCAAATAATGAAACTGAAAAACCTACTTTAATAATTGGTAAAACAATTATGGGTAAAGGGGCAGTTGCTGCTGATGGAAGTATGTTTGAAGGTCATTGTGAATTACACGGTCAACCAATCGGTCATACAGGAGCAGATTACGAAAAAACCTTATTAAATCTAGGAGCAAATCCTGAAAGTCCGTTTGATGTTTATGAAGATGTTAATGCATTTTACAAAACTTTAATAGAAGAGAAAACGGCTAAAGCAGCAAAAAAGAAAGCTGTAATTAATGCATGGAGACAAGAAAATACAGCACTAGCAAATAAATTAGATTTCTTTTTATCAGGAAAACTTCCAGAATTAGATTTCGAATCTATTGAGCACAAAGCGGGTTTAGCGACTAGAGTTGCTTCGGCGAATGTGCTTTCTTATTTGGCAGACCATGTAGAAAATATGATTGTATCTTCTGCCGATTTATCAAATAGTGATAAAACAGATGGTTTCTTAAAGAAAACAACGGCACTTAAAAAGGGTGATTTTAGCGGATCATTTTTGCAGGCAGGTGTAGCAGAATTAACGATGGCATGTATTGCAAATGGTATTGCTTTACACGGAGGGATTATTCCAGTAGTAGCCACGTTCTTTGTGTTTTCAGATTATATGAAACCAGCCATTCGTTTGAGTGGCATTCAAGAATTGCCAGTGAAATTTGTGTGGACTCACGATGCCTTTAGAGTGGGTGAAGATGGTCCAACACACCAACCTATAGAGCAAGAGGCTCAAATAAGATTATTAGAAAAACTTAAAAACCATAGTGGTAAAAATAGTTTCTTGGCATTACGTCCTGCAGATTCAGCAGAAACAGCTGTTTCTTGGAAAATGGCTTTAGAAAACAATAGTACCCCTACAGGTTTAATTTTATCAAGACAAGGCATCAAAGATATTCCTGCACAAGGAACATCTAGATATCAAGAAGCACTAGCTGCTGAAAAAGGAGGCTACCTGGTAAAAGAAGTTGAAAACCCAGATGTGGTATTAATCGCAAACGGATCGGAGGTTGCAACTTTAGTGGAAGCTGCTAAATTACTTGAAGAAAGAGAAAATATTAGGGTAAGCATTGCTTCTGTTATTTCTGAGGGTCTATTTAGACAACAATCAAAAGCATATCAAGAAAGTGTTATTCCTAAAAACAAACCGTTATTTGGTTTAACAGCAGGGTTACCTGTAAATCTGGAAGGACTTGTTGGCGAAAACGGGAAAGTTTTCGGCGTAGATCATTTTGGATATTCTGCACCAGCAGGAGTCCTTGATGAAAAGTTTGGTTTTACAGGAGAAAAAGTATGCCAAAATGTAATTGACTATTTAAAAACAGTTTTAATAAATTAATATAAACAGATGAAATTTTTTATAGATACAGCAAACCTTAGTGATATTGCAGAAGCTCAAGCTTTAGGGGTTTTAGATGGTGTTACAACAAACCCGTCTTTAATGGCAAAAGAAGGCATTACTGGTTACGATAATATTTTAGCACATTACAAAAAAATATGTGATTTAGTAGATGGTGACGTGAGTGCCGAAGTTATTTCGACCGATTTTGAAGGTATGGTAAGAGAAGGCGAAATGCTTGCTGCTTTGCACCCTCAAATAGTGGTGAAATTACCACTTATTGCCGATGGTATTAAAGCCTGTAAATATTTTTCAGATAAAGGAATTAAAACCAATGTTACTCTAGTTTTTTCTGTGGGTCAAGCATTACTAGCGGCTAAAGCTGGTGCTACGTATGTATCGCCATTTATTGGAAGGTTAGATGATATTTCAACCGATGGTCTTAATTTAATTTCAGAAATTAGATTAATTTACGATAACTACAATTTCGAAACTCAAATTCTAGCCGCATCAGTGCGTCATACCATGCACATAGTGGATTGTGCTAAGTTAGGTTCAGATGTAATGACCGGTCCGTTATCAGCCATCAAAGGATTATTAAGACACCCTTTAACAGATAGTGGTTTAGCTCAGTTTTTAGAGGATTATAAAAAGGGAAACTAATATTAAGTTAATCTTGAAAATAAAAAAAAGCCTCTCAAATATTTTTTGAGAGGCTTTTTTACAAACAAATAATTACAAAAAACTAAACTATAATTTTACCAATTTCAAGGTGTTTTGTTCCCCTAAATTAGTTTCAATTTTTACCAAATAGATACTTTTGTTTAAATTTGAAACATCAAAAGAATGTCCTTTACTGAAGTTGCCTTTAAAGGTATTCATGCGCTTACTTGTAATAATAATAAGTAGAATATTTGATTATTTATACAATAGTTTTAGTTAATAATTAAACGTTTTGAAACAGAAGCCTTGTTAGATTCAAATTTTACAATGTATAGACCTTGGGATATACTAGAAATATTGAATTCATCATTTTTTTGAAAACCTCCTTTATAATTAGAAATTAGTTTTCCGGTAATATCGTATATTGATACTGTATCAACGGCTTTGTTTATTTGAAACGATGTTGATGTTGGATTGGGATACATGGTTAAATCCAGAGTTCCATTAAAACCAGTTGTACTCAAAGTAGACGGTTTATTTCCAAAAATTCTGAATTGACCAGCGGCTACAGGAATTAAAGCCGTTGTGCTAGTCACATTAATCGATGTATTATCCATTAAATCGTACCAAGTTCCGATATAAGGGAAATCCGGGGTGATACTTTGATCAACCGTATAAAAGTTTGCCAATACTACTACGTTTTTTAATGCAGTGCTAGGAATCGCATCATCCCAAATAAAGAGGCGTACAGTTCTGGTTGTGCCCTCTAATGTGGCATTCCCTTCAAATACTGGTTCATTAATTTTTAACTCGTTAAGTTTTGCCCAGTCGTTATAAATTTTATTTCTATTTACATCGGCAAGCCAATTATTTGTCCATTGCGGTTGAGGTTTGGTATCTAGTTTGCAATTTGGGTTACTTACAGTACTATTATTACATGTATAAATGGAATTATTCATACCTAAAGCTCCAAAATGCCAAATCATTTTAGGACCTGGAATAAGTAGACTTGTGGCTCCAATGGCAGACATTCGCGATAAAGCTGTATTTAGATTTCTAACATTGTGTAAAGTATTTGTAGTGTTTCCAAATTGTGACATATCGTACATTAAGCGTTCCTCATCATGACTTTCAGGATACGGTATTAACCGTCTTTTTGTAAAGCCTCTGCTTTCACTAGTGGCTCTGGAGATATTTGAGTTAAAACCAAGCGCAAATTCTTTGTATGCACCATACATAATACCCCACATCATGATCCCTTTGGGAATAGCATCTCCAACTCGGTAATTTGCCCATTGTTGTTCTTCAGTATCACCCCCTAAATGTTCAAAAATAACATAGTGTGTTGGGTCTATAGCCCAAGAATAATCTGCATATTGCTTTAGAATATCAACTCTGTCTTGCTGATAATTATTGGTACATGTCTGATCACCACTGGTGCAGTTTTGAGTAAATCCTTTGGTTAAATCCCAACGGAATCCATCAATTTTATATTCAGATATCCAATGATTAACAACTCTTTTCACATAGTTCTGAGTATACGTGCTTTGATGATTAAAATCTTCGCCTACGCTATAACTGTGTTTTGCTGTGGTATTAAAATAAGGGTTTTCGGATGAAGGACTACCCCACCCATCATTATCAGGGTCGTTCATCCACATTCTATTCATTGGGTTTCTTCCAAAGGCATGGTTTAATGCAATATCTAAAATTACTGCAATGCCGTTTTGGTGGTACAAATCTACCAGCTCTTTAAATTTGTCTGAAGTACCATAATATTTATCTAATGCCATATGAAATGCTGTATTGTAGCCCCAACTTTCATTGCCTTCATATTCCATGATAGGCATAAGCTCAATCGCATTGATATTTAGATTTTTAAAATAGTCGATTTTATCAATTAAATCTTGAAAATTTCTATCGGTATCAAAATCCCTAATAAGTACTTCATAAATAATCAAGTCTTCTTTTTTTGGTTTTGAGAAGGTTGTTACTTGCCACGGGTATGAAATTTGATTAGTTTGAAGTACGGTAACTTCTCTTTCTTGACCGGTGGGATAAGTTGGTAAATTAGGATAGGACGCACTTGGAATGCCAGGGTCATCAAATGGTGATAAAATAAGCGTAGAGAATGGGTCTGCTGTTTTTACTAAAACAGGAGAATTTGCTATAGGCGTTTGATCAACTAACCAATATTGATAAGTTTCAATTTGACCTGGTGTTAATCCTGTTAGTTCTAACCAGAATTTTGTGCTTGAAGGGTCCTTTTTCATGGCATAGGTTTCATTTGGCTGCCAGTTATTGAAACTTCCTGCGACATAAATAAAATCTTTAAATGGCGCATCAATAACCAATGTAGCGAGTGTAGCATCCCCTGAATCGTAATTAATTCCATCAACGAAACCCTCAGGAATAGCTAAATCTGAAATATTTGGATTAACTATGACAGAAAACTTTTTTACTACGGTAGTTGAAGTTTGAGTAATTTCTAATTCATAGTTTTGGTTTGTTGTTATATTGGTATGGTTGAAAGCAAAACTAGTGGTAGAAGGATTCGAATTTATACTTATGCCATTTGCTTTTAAGTTGTAACCAGCATTTCCATTGGTATTGGTAGCTGTAATGTTTAAGTTGCCTCCTGAGGATAATACAGTTGCGCTATTGTTAATTGGGTTGGTAAGTGTTACTTGAAAAGAACCAACTTCTGAATAAATATCTTGACTTTTCTTGTCAATGGTACTGGGTTTTCCGTTTTTTGGTTTTAATAAAAAACCAATACGACCAATGTCGGTTCTGGAGTAAAATGTTGTAGGAGTAAAGGAAATGGTATAAGTATCAGAACCAGCATTGTATGTTAGTCTGTTTGCTTCATTTGAGCTTGACCAAGTCCCATTTGTTGGGCAATCAAGTGAGTTGATGTCATTTAAATCGTAAGACCAAGCCCATAAATACAGGGCATTTCCTGTGACACTCCAGGTAGATTCGTTAATACTGCTGCCATTAAATGTAATAGTGATAATATCTCCTTCATTAAAAGTAGCTGGGTTAATGGAGTATGCAATAGTCTGTTGCTGTGCTACTGTAGAAAAAGAAATAAGAAAGAATAATAGAAACGTAATTTTTTTCATGACTTAATTTTTTGGAAAAAAAAGGCCATTCTTTCGAATAGCCTTTTTTAATATTTTAAAATTATTTAGTTTGGAATAATGACATAACTTCCATCTAAATCGTTAAACCATACATCGTAACTGCCCGTAGTTCCAGTAAATGGAAAGTTGTCTCCTCCTCCATTATCTAAACGTGCTTTACCATAAAGCTCGGTTGATCCGGTATATCTATAAATCCCATCATCCCAGTTTCCATTTGCTCTGATTAAAAATTCACCACCATTATTTAATGTAACATCATTTAAAAACCACAAATGAGGATTGTTTGGGTC
Organism: Mariniflexile sp.; assembly: GCA_051275695.1. Lineage (GTDB taxonomy): Bacteria > Bacteroidota > Bacteroidia > Flavobacteriales > Flavobacteriaceae > Mariniflexile. The sequence goes on along the minus strand of JBNMNO010000021.1, from coordinate 22,688 downwards.
TTGGGTGAAGTTTGTGCCGGCAGCCCATTCAAAGGGTGGTGCACTTCCTATAATATCCATTGAGGTATATGTCGTAGTGCCAGAAGCATCAAAAGGAGTTACCGAAAAATTACCGGATTCTGCAACCGTAGTAAAGTTGTAAGTATAATAACCAGCTGTACCAACATTAAATGTTCCAGGATCTGAACCACTACCAAGGTTTACAGCTAATGTTGAGCCATCATTAGTTCCCCACTGTGGTTGCCATTGACCTTTAATTTCAAGTAATTTGAAAGCACCTGCATTAAAGTAACCCGTATAGACGTAAGCATTAGGAACGTTTTGGTCTCTAAATATAGGTGTGTTATTATTGTTGTTATCCCAACCTGGTGTCGCAGCGTCACCTACCATGTATAAATAAGGGAAAGAAACACTAAAGGAGGTAACAGAAATTGTTACGACATCAGAAACTCTTTCCAAAACATTGCCATTTTCATTAGTGTTTTTTGCAATAATTCTAATTTCCATATCACCAGCAACATCAGCGGTTAATCCAATTCCAATAGCTATCGCGTTCAAATCTGAATGTGTTGCCGTAATTGATGTACCATTTGTTGAGGTGCCAATAATAAAAGGAGATGCAAAATCCGTTCCGGCAGCAGCTGCTTGAATAGTGTAGTTGACGTCAATACCTAAATCTGATGCCAAAACACCATCCGTCCAATCAATAGTGATTGCTATTGCATCTAAAGACCCGATCGATAAAACAAAGGCATCGTTTGCAGATGGGCTTGAAATTTGTGCTGCCTCAGTTGGATAGGTTGTTACTAAATATAAAACGGTATTGCTTGTAGCACTGCCTGCATTAACCCTTACATAAACGGCGATGTCTTTAAATGTTGATACACCACCAGCTCTTATTGCAGTATTTAAGTCTTCAACACTAATTGAAAATGATTTTGCACTAACATTTCCTAAATTAACAGTTGAAGTAAAATCTGCATCTAATGACATTTCAACATCATAAGAAGAACTGCCTGTTAAATCATCGTTCCACGAAATAGTTAAAGCCGAATTACTAGGTGTTCCAAAGTTTAAAAATACATTACTAATTCCTGGTTGTTGTAAAACCAATGCGGGATCGGGTGATGTTATTTGAATACTTTCCTCGGTTTCACAAGCTGTAAAAATGAATGCTAGTGAAAGAAAAAGGAAACTGATTTTTTTAATATATAAATTCATATCTATTTTTTTTAAGGATTATAAATTCAACGGAATTAGTATGTAACGCCCTGTTAAGTCGTTAAACCAAACGGTGTAATCGTCTTCAACTACCACTGGGATCTTTCCACCATTCACATTTGCTTGTCCAGAAAATTCGGTAGTTCCGGCCCAAACAGCACTAGTGTTCGTTAGGAATTGTAAATCGCCAGGAACTAAGCTTACACTGTTTAAATACCAGATGTGACCATCAAAACTAGATTGAGTCATGGCTGTAGTTGTAGCCGCAGAACCTTGTATACTCATACTTGTAAAATTAGTTGCTCCTGAAGCATCAAAAGGTTCGAATGAGAAGGTTTTTGCGCTAAAGTTAATAGTGAATGTATAGAAACCTGCTGTTGAAATTGCAGAATTATTATTTGGAAATGTTCCAGGATCCGACCCGCCACCAGGGTTTACTTCTATAGTTGTTTGGTCATTTGTTCCCCATTGTGGTTGCCATAGCCCCTTAGTTTCTAAAACTTTAAATTCTCCGGCACCAAAATAACCAGTGTAGTAATATATGTTAGCATTGGAACCATCTCTAAACAAGGGGTTATTATTGTTGTTATTATTCCAATCTGGAGCAGTAGCGTTTCCTACTAAATAGTAATCTTTAAATTTATAGTTAAAGAAAGGATATACCATAAAATTAATACTATTAGAAGCTACGGGTAATCCATTTTGCGTTCCAATAGAAGAGGTTACTCTTGCGTACAAAGTGTTCCAAGCAAAAGGAGGTAAGCCTACAGTTCCGGCTGCAAAATTTAATTCATTTACAGAAAGCGTTATAGTATTATTACCATTAACAGTGGCAGCCATTGTAGAGTTTGTAAAAGACTCATCAGCAGAAATTTCTACACTATAATTAACAGATGCTTGTTGTCCGTAATCAGCCTCAGTCCAATTTAATGTTATTGCTGGGTTATTTGTGTTAACAGGGTCAAGCTCAATATTTGTAATTGTCAAATCGGACAATACCACGGGCGCAGTACCTGAAACACTAAACTTTTCAGTGTCATCAGTACATGAACTTAACAGCAAGAAGGTGCATGCCGTTAGCATAAAAATTGATGTTTTTTTCAAATTTTTCATTTTTGATTCATTTTTTTTTATTAATACCCTGCGTTTTGAGTAAGATTAGGATTAGCCGCTATACTTGCTGTTGGTATTGGGTATATATTAAAATGTGCAGGAAGTGAAATACCATTACTACCATTTCCTTTCCACGCCCAATTATAATTTCCACCAGTAAATTTGTCATATCTAATTAAATCTTGTCTCCTGTGTGCTTCCCAATGAAGTTCACGTGCTCTTTCATCCAAAATAAAATCTAGAGTTAAATCACCTGAAGTTAAAATGTTTGAGTTATTTGCTCTAGTTCTTAAAGCATTTACATAACCGACAGCAGTAGATAAGTTTCCGCCTCCACCTCTTAAATGAGCTTCTGCATACATTAAATAAACATCTGCTAGTCTAAATAAAGGGAAATCTGTGTCTACAAATGTTTGGTCTATTCCATAGCCGCCAGTTGAAGTTGCATTTGAATATTTTTGAATGATATAGCCAGAATCTTTATCAGATATATCAACAATATCTATCGATCTACCCTCAGAAATAATAGTATTCCGAGTGTCATTCTCAAAAGAGGCATCAAAAAGATTTGCAAATTGCTTTCTTACTCTAAGAGCACCGCCCCATCCACCTTCACTAACACCAACTTCAGATCCATTTATTTCAATACTTCCAACGGCCCCGTTAATCATTACCGTTGTTGGTCCATAGTTTTGAGTGGTAGAACCATCAGAAATGATTGGGAAAATAATTTCGTTGGTGGCAGAGTTTGTATTGTTATCCGCCATAAAGTTGTGAAGATAATTAGTAGCTAATGAGTAGCCTCCATTAATTATTTTATCACAATAGCTAATACAATCAGCATTACGATCTGTACCTGTTCCTAAATAAACCTCAGCATTTAAATACATTTTTGCTAAAATCATATAGGCAACCGCTTTATCGGCTCTTCCATATTCATTTTGTCTGGCATCTATTAAATCGGTGTCAATATCTTTCAATTCAGTTTCAATAAATTCGAACAACTGCGCTCTATCATATACCGCTGGCTGCGAATTGAGAGCATCGTCTTCGGTTGCAAAATTTGCTTTTCCAAAAATATCCATCATATAGTAATAAGACATAGCTCTCATTAAACGGGCTTCTGCTCTGTAAGCTACAATCTCATTTCTTGTTGTTGAAGACACATTTCTTGAATCTAATTTAGAATCAGTGGTTTCTCTTAAGAAGTTGTTTGCCAAAGCAACAGATAGATGTGCTCTACTAAACATCCCTAGTAATAATGGGTTTTGAGCGGTCCATAAATTTCTTTGAATCTCTCTTGTTCCAGGGTCATTTTCGTAAGACCAAATCATTAAATCAGCAGAAAGGGTTTGAACATATAAAAGCACACGCCCAAATTGACTAGTTCCTGCGTCAATATTTTTAAGATTTGAATTTCCAGCGCCATCTGTGCCGGTTAATGCTAAATTAGCATAGACTCCTCCCAAAACTTGTTTGTATGCCGCTTCATTAGCAAAAAGGTTTTCACTCAGTATGGTTTGATCATCGTTAGGTGTAATATTCAAGTCATCGGTACAAGATGTTAGTGCAGCGATAAAAAGAAATACAAACCCAATTGTTTTGTGTATTTTAAATCTTGTTTTCATAGTTTTTTTTTTAAAATTTAAAATTAGCTCCAGCTAAAATAGTTCTTGGTCTAGGGTAAATTGTATTATCAATTCCGTTAAACACCTCTGGATCTAATCCACTATAATTAGTTATAGTAAAAACGTTTTGAACACCTCCCCATAACCTGATGCTTTTTAAATTTTTAGATATTTTATTAAAAGTATAACCTAAAGTTATATTATCCATTTTTAGGAAGGAAGCATCTTCTACATAGATGTCGGAAATAATAACATCAGAAGTTCTTTGGAAATTGGTGTTTAAAACCGATGATGGTACATTGCCTAAAACAGCATTGTCTTGTAGTAATTCATATTGAGCTCTAGATGAGTTCACGTTGTTATAAACATAATTTCCTATGTTTGCTCTCAGATTAAATGATAAATCAAGGTTTTTGTAGTTGATATTTGATTGAAAGCCTAAAATCACATCAGCTCCTGGGTTTTCTTTTAAATACCTGTCATCATCATTAATAATATTATCACCATTTAAATCTACAAAAGTACCTTCAATAGGATTGCCTGATGTATCATAAAGTTGTTTAAACACACTAAAGGAGTTTGGTGCTTGTCCTTCTCTTAGTAATTGGATGTTATTTCCAGTACCACCAGAAATACCACCAGTTCTTACATCTTGCCCAAGTGCTAACTTCGTAATTTCTCTGTCTAATAATGTAGCATTGAAATTAAAATCAACTGTAAAATCATCTTTCTTGATAACATCGGCATTTATAGAAAATTCTAAACCTTGAATTTGTAATTCTCCAATGTTTTGAATAATGCTATTTGAAAAGTTTGTGCCATCAGCAACAGAGGCTTGAAATAGCAAATCTGTTGAGTTTTTTTGGAAGAAGTTTAAAGAACCAGAAAGACTTTCATCAAACAATCCATAATCAATACCAAATTCAAATGTCGCCGTTTCTTCCCATTTAATGTCTGGGTTGATTTCTGATGGAATTAAAGATCGAATAACCGTGTTTCCAAATTGATATTGCGAATTGTTATCACCACTTCTATATCGGTTCAAGAAGATGTCTTTTTCTTGAAGTTCTTGTTGCCCTGTAATACCGTAACTAGCTCTTAATTTTAAACTAGAGATTAGATTTGAATTTTTTAAGAAATCTTCATCACTTATGTTCCAAGCTAATGCAGCTGCAGGGAAATTACCCCATTGGTTGTCTTTACTGAAACGAGAAGTTCCATCGCGTCTGTAAGTAAATGTCAATAAATATTTATCAAGAAAAGTGATATTGGCTCTTCCAAATAAACCTATTAAAACCACATCTGGATCGGCAAAAGTGCTTGGAAAACTTAATTCATCTCTTGTGTTACCTGTGTTGTCACCGTTATTTGTGAATTTTTGATAAGAATAGCCTGCTGTAAATTCAGTTCGGAATTTATCGAATTCTTTATTGTAAGTTAAATATCCATCCAATAATTTATTGGTTCTTTTTTGAAATCCTCTGGAGCTATTGCCTTTTACAACATCATTCGTAGGAACTAGGGTGGATGATATATTAATGGTTTTAGCTTCTGTTTCATCAAACCCAATATTTAACACGGCTCTTAATTCAGGTAAAAAATGAAATTTATAGTCAAAATTTAAATTACCATAAGCTCTGTTAGAGTCACCAGTGTTGTTATTCTGAAGTAAAGACGCTACCGGATTTGAGGAGCTGTTTGCTACAACCGTGCCATTTCTATGTTGGTAAAAACCACCAAAAGGTGATGAGGGATCGTATACTGGTTGTGTAGGATCATAGCGTAAAGCACCGCCAACATTATTTCCAAATCTATTGTCTTCAAATGCAAGATTCGCATTTAAGTTAATTTTTAAATGATCATCAAATAGGGATGGGTTTAAGGCTAATCCTAAGTTTCTACGTTCAAATTCTGAAGTTATAATGGCGCCTTCTTGATTGGTGGTTCCAAATGAAAACCTAGTCGGAATAGCTTTAAAAAGTGATCCTTGCATGGATATATTGTGTTGAGAAGATACTGTATTTCTGAAAATCTCGTCCTGCCAGTCAGTGTTTGCACTACCTAATAAACTATTATCTAACGTGGTTCCGTTTATGGGTTGTGATGCTACTAATTGTCTAAAATCATTAGCAGAAAGAACATCTATCCGGTCTGTTATTTCACCAAAGCTATATTGAGTATCATAAGTTGCGCTAAAGGTTGACTTTCCTTTTTTAGTAACAATAATAATGACACCGTTGGATGCTCTTGAACCGTAAATAGCGGTTGCTGATGCATCTTTTAAAACCGAGAATGAATCAATGTCGTTAGGATTGATACTCGCTAAAATACCTCTAGAGCCACTTAAGCCATTATTGTCAATTGGTAACCCATCAATAATAATAAGTGGATTGTTGGAAGCATTAATTGAAGAGCCTCCTCGTATTGTAATTTGAGAGCCAGTACCAGGAGCACCATCTGTGGTAATACTAACTCCAGATACACGACCACTTAGTAGGTTTTCAGTAGTTACAATATTTCCTTTTGTGAAATCTTCAGACGTTATTGATTCTACTGAACCTGTGGCATCCTTTTTAGTAGTTGTTCCATATCCTATAATAACTATTTCATTTAATAGTGCAGCGTCTTCTGTTAACTGCACATTTAATGTTGATTGTCCGGAGTATGTTATTTCTAAAGGTTGGTACCCAACGTAAGAAAATAAAATAACATCTCCTTTTTTAACGTCAATTTGATAATTTCCATCAAAATTAGTAGCTGTACCCATTGTTGTGTTTTTAATTACCACATTGACACCAGGTAGAGGAATTGAAGTCGATTGTTCTGTTACTGTTCCTGTCAGCTTTGTCTGCCCAAATAAAAATACCGGTGCTAAAAGCATAAAAAACAGCAAACTAATTGTAGTTGTTTTCATATAATTTTATTAAATTAATGTGTGGTTTAGTTGATTATATTTTCACTTCTCAATTCAAACTTATATAAATTAAAGTTAAATAAATAATTTTAAATTACGAAATCATCAACGAAAACGTTTTCGTGTTAATAACTTTACATAATACAGCCAAATATCTACTAATGTGATAATTGTTAGTAAATTACGAAAACGTTTGAAATTTAATTCTATAGGTTAACTAGGAATATAATTTTATAATTAAGATGATGTAAAATTTACATCTCTTTTCTAGTTAAAGAATGTTATATTTAGAGTCTCCAAATTTTAGAACTATTTTGTAACATGAAAAGAAAAATTACACTAAAACAAATAGCGAAGGAATTAGATGTGTCTATATCAACCGTTTCTAAAGCATTAAGTAACAACAAAGAAATTAGTGAAGATACTACTCAGAAAATCCAGGCCTTTGCTAAATTATACAATTATAAACCTAATAACATTGCGCTTAGTTTAAAAAACAGGAAGACTAAAACCATTGGAATTTTAATACCTGAAATTGTTCATCATTTTTTTTCAACAGTAATTCGTGGCATTGAGCTGGTGGCAAATAAACGGGGGTATAATGTAATTGTGGGATTATCGAACGAGTCGTTTACTAAAGAAATATTAAATATGGAAATGCTCGCAAATGGTAGTATTGATGGGTTTATTTTATCAATTTCAAAAGAAACATTGCTAAAACAAGATTATCATCATTTTAATGCGACGATCGATCAAGGAATGCCCATCGTGTTATTTGACAGAGTGGTTAACGAGGTAAATTGTGATAAAGTTATAGTTGATGACTTTAAGGGGGCTGAAAAAGCTGTAAAAAAGCTAATTTCAACTGGATGTAAAAATATTGCTTTAATTACTACATTTGATTATGTAAGTGTTGGTAAATTAAGAACTCAAGGATATTTGGAAGCACTTCAAAATGCTGAAATAAGAGCGGATTCAAACCTGATTTTAAAAATAGATGATGCTCTAGATGTTGAAGGACATTTGGATATTTTAGAAAATGAAATCGAACAATTTTTTAGAAATAACAATAAAATTGATGGTGTTTTTGCGGTCAACGAATTGTATGCGGTAACGGCCATGAAGGTGGCGCGTAAGCTAGGATTTAAAATTCCTGATGATGTTCAAGTTATTGGTTTTACAGATGGAGTTTTATCTAAACACGCCAGACCAAGCTTAACAACAGTGAGTCAACATGGTCAAAAAATAGGTGAAAAAGCAGCCGATTTATTAATTGATAGATTGGAACTTGAAGATGAGGTAGATGACGAATACATTGAAGAAAACGAGCGTGAAGAGCACTTTAAAACAATAGTGATTGAAACCGAATTAATTGAAAGAGAATCAACCAAATAAATTTTTTATTAGGTTGAATTAAAATCTTTTATATCTTTGTTGCAAATCAAAACTTATATTTTTACTTCTCATAAGTAAGTTTTGATAAGTATATGCTTATCAAAATAGTATTAATTTAATATACTATTTAATGGAAAAGCGTAGATTAGGTTTCTGGCAAATTTGGAACATGAGTTTTGGATTTCTAGGAATACAATTCGGATTTGCCCTACAAGGTGGATTCATGTCTCGAATATTTCAAACGCTAGGAGCGGAAATTGATGACATTCCAATTCTATGGATTGCTGCGCCTTTAACTGGGTTGCTTGTTCAGCCAATTATTGGTTACTTAAGTGATCGTACATGGAGTCCAAAATGGGGTCGAAGACGACCTTATTTTTTAATTGGGGCCATATTAAGTTCTGTCGCGTTGTTTTTCGTGCCTTATTCTCCAGTATTATGGGTAGCAGCAGGATTTTTATGGATACTTGATGCTTCTATTAATATTTCAATGGAGCCTTTTAGGGCTTTAGTAGCTGATAAACTTACAGAGTCACAGCGTACTTACGGGTTTGTCATTCAAACTCTTATTATTGGAATTGGAACTTGGGTTGCGAGCAATTTACCATGGATGATTTCTCAACTAGGAGTTAGTGATTCTGCAGATTCTGGTGTTATACCAAATTCTGTGAAACTCGCTTTTGGAATTGGTGCATTTGTGTTTTTAGCAAGTATTTTATATACCATTTTCACAACTTCAGAATATCCTCCGGAAGATATGGAAGAGTTTGAAAGAGAAAAAGCTAAAAAAAACCAATTCATTCCAGACATTCTTAACAATATTGGTAATATGCCTTTAACAATGAAAAAGTTGGGGGTAATACAGTTTTTTTCATGGTTCGCTTTTTTTACAATGTGGAGTATGGCTAACCCTGCTTTAACAGAACATGTGTTTCAAACGCCTGCTCCTATCCAATCTGCGTACAATATGTCAAATGTAGTGCAAGCAGAAGCTTTTAATATTGCCAATACATCATTTCAAAAATCTTCTAATTTAGTGGGCTCAGCGATGGGAATTTATGGATTATCATCTATGGTATTCGCTTTGTTGCTGGTTCTTTATTCCGCAAAAAGAAAAGTAAATAGAAAATTTGTGCACATGTTTTCACTAATCTTTGGAGGGCTGGGATTTATTTTAATGTATTACACCTCCCCGGAAAATTTAAAGTATTGTTTTGTTTTAATAGGATTTGCTTGGGGAAGTATTCTTTCGATGCCCTATGCTATGCTTTCTAGTTCAGTAGATCCAAAAAAAATGGGAATGTTTATGGGAATCTTTAATATGTTTATTGTAATTCCTCAAATTATAGCTGCCCTTGGAGGTATAAATTTTATTTCTGGACTTTTAGGAGAAAAGACCATAAACGCCATGACTATTGCTGGCGTAAGTTTAATAATTGCGGGTTTAAGTAATTTATTAATTACAGATAAAAACGCAATTTCATATCAAGAAGAATAAATAATCAATGAATAGTAAAGGCGTCATATTCGACCTCGATGGGGTTATTGTCGATACGGCCAAGTATCACTATCTGGCATGGAAAAAATTGGCTGATGCTTTAGATTTTGAGTTTACCGAAAAGCATAATGAGCTGTTAAAAGGCGTGAGTAGAACACGGTCGTTAGAAATTTTATTAAATATTGGAAATGTAACCATAACCGAAAGTGAAAAGCAAAAAATTCTAATTAGTAAAAACAAAGATTATTTAGGCTACATCGAAAAAATGGGTGCCGATGAAATTCTTCCAGGTGTCTTGAAGGTTTTAGACTTTTTAGACCAAATGGAAGTCCCCTATGTACTAGGTTCTGCAAGTAAAAATGCTGAATTAATTTTGAAGCAAGTAGACTTATATCATCGGTTTTTTGGAATTGTTGATGGGAACGATGTTTCAAAAGCAAAACCAGACCCAGAAGTATTTTTAATAGGTGCAAAAAAGCTGAATTTGTCTCCCGAAAATTGTATTGTTTTCGAAGATGCTATTGCCGGTGTTCAAGCCGCTAAAATTGCAAACATGATGGCAATAGGTATAGGAGATAAAGAAACTCTTAGCGAGGCAGATTATATTTTTAATGATTTTACTGAAATAAGTTTAGATTTTTTAGACGAATTAATAAAAAAATGAATTTGTTATTCCTGCGAAGGCAGGAATCTCATGACGTAAACAAAAATAGAATAGATTCTCTCCCAATAGATATCGGGATGTAAGGGAATGACAAAAGGAAATAAAGAAAATGAATCAAGATTATATAATACCAAATAATTGGTCAATCATAGAAGAAGGGTTTGATACATCTCGTGTTGAATCTTCAGAAAGTCTTTTTAGTATTGGTAATGGTGCCATGGGGCAACGCGCCAATTTTGAGGAATATTATTCAGGCAAAACCTTTCAGGGGAGTTATATTGCAGGGGTCTATTACCCAGACAAAACTAGAGTAGGTTGGTGGAAAAATGGGTATCCCGAATATTTTGCCAAAGTTTTGAATGCTCCGAGTTGGATTGGAATTAATGTGTCTGTAAATGGGGAACAACTCGATTTGTTTGCTTGTAAAAAAGTTGAAAATTTTAGAAGAGAACTCAATATGAAAGAAGGTTTCTTATCAAGAAACTTCACGGCCACACTTCAAAATAACATCCAAATTCAAGTAGAAACAAAACGGTTTTTAAGTTTGGATTTAGATGAAGTGGGTGCCATTCAATATAGTGTAAAACCTGTAAGTAAGGATGCTACTATTATTTTTCAACCCTATTTAGATAGTGGAATTACCAATAAAGACACGAATTGGGATGATAAATTTTGGGACACATTTCAGGTAAGTCACGAAAATCATCAAGCTTTCATACAGGCTAAAACCATGAAAACAGATTTTCATACCTGCACTTTTATGGAGTCTCAAGTATTTTTGAACGATAAAACGGTTGCTCTGCAACCAGCGGCTCAAATTGAGAATGCTTTTGTTTCTTTTAGTTATAAGCATCAAGTTAAAAAGGGAGATACATTCTCCATTCATAAGTTTGGTGGTTATACAGTTGATAGAAACCATGATAAAAAAGAATTAGTTTCAGTAGCAAAAAAAGTTTTAAAAATTACTGCTGAGTTAGGGTTTATTGGTTTATTACAAACACAAAAACAAGCTTGGGCTAATATTTGGGAAATGGCAGATATTGCTATAGAAGGTGACGTGAAAGCGCAACAAGGTATTCGTTTTAATATTTTTCAGTTGAATCAAACATATTTGGGAAAAGATTCACGTTTAAATATTGGACCTAAAGGTTTTACAGGTGAAAAATATGGAGGTGGTACCTATTGGGATACCGAAGCGTATTGCATTCCGTTTTACATGGCAACAAAAGACCAGCAGGTAGCCAAAAATTTATTAGAATATCGTTACAATCATTTGGGAAAAGCCATTGAAAATGCTATAAAATTAGGCTTTAAAAACGGAGCAGCTTTGTATCCTATGGTAACCATGAATGGAGAAGAATGCCACAACGAATGGGAAATTACCTTTGAAGAAATTCATAGAAACGGAGCCATTGCATTTGCCATTTTTAATTACTACCGATATACTGGAGATTATAGTTATATTCCTGAGAAAGGATTGGAAGTTTTAATTGGTATTGCTCGTTTTTGGCAACAACGCGCTACGTTTTCAACAGATAAAAACAGGTATGTTATTTTAGGAGTCACGGGTCCGAATGAATATGAAAATAATATAAATAATAATTTTTATACCAATTATTTAGCACAGTGGTGTATTAATTATACTATTAAAAATATTAAAAAAATTGAAGCAAAATACCCTTCAGATTACACCCGAATAATGAATAAGGTGAAGCTATCTGAAAGCGAATTAAAAGAATGGGAAGCCGTTGCGGATGCTATGTATTTTCCGTATTCAAAAGAACATAACGTGTATTTGCAACAAGATGGTTTTTTGGATAAACAATTAATAACGGTTGCCGATTTAGATACATCGCAACGTCCAATCAATCAAAAATGGAGTTGGGATAGAATCTTGCGTTCGCCTTATATCAAACAAGCAGATACTTTACAGGGATTGTACTTTTTTGAAGATCAATTTACAACGGATGAATTAGAACGCCATTTTGATTTTTACGAGCCCTTTACGGTACATGAAAGCTCTTTATCCCCTTGTGTGCACAGTATTCAAGCGGCGAAATTAGATAGGATGGAACAAGCGTATGCGTTTTATTTAAGAACTTCTAGACTAGATTTAGATGATTACAATCACGAAGTCCACGAAGGCTTACATATTACCTCTATGGCAGGAACATGGATGAGTATTGTTGAAGGTTTTGGCGGTATGCGGGTTGCGAATAATAGGTTAGCATTCACACCAAAAATACCAAAGCAATGGGATGGGTATTCATTTAAGATTAATTTTAGAAATTATATTTTAAAGATTAATGTTACTCAAAAAAGAACAACGTTCGAATTAATAGAAGGTGAAAAATTAGAAATTCTAGTAAATAATAAACCAGTTTTAATTCTCAAGAAGAAGGAGCAAGTTTTAAATTAATTCCTTTTGAAACAGATACTATTAAAAATAAAAAAAATGAAGTCATTTGTATTAACCCTAGCCCTCTTGTTTTTAGTTTTCGATATAGCTGTGTCGCAAGAATTAAAATCGCCTAATGGGCAATTAACAATGCAGTTTTCGCTAACAAATGATGGTACACCAACCTATCAGTTGTCTTATAAAAACAAAGCTGTTATAAAAACGAGTAGTTTAGGTTTAGAATTGAAAAATGATGAGAAATCATTAATGAACGATTTTATAATTTCAAATACAGAAACAACAACATTTGATGAAACTTGGAAGCCTGTTTGGGGCGAAGTGAAAGCCATTAGAAATCATTATAGCGAATTGGCAGTAGCCTTAACACAAAATGAAACTAACAGAGTGATGGTTGTACGTTTCCGCCTGTTCAATGAAGGATTAGGATTCCGTTATGAATTTCCTGCACAAAAAAACCTAGTATATTTTGTAATCAAGGAAGAAAAAACTCAGTTCGCCATGGCGGGCGACCATACAGCATTTTGGATGCCTGGAGACTATGACACACAAGAATATGATTATACCGAATCTAAATTGTCTGAAATACGCGGAAAATTTGATGATGCTGTGACCAGTAATGCGTCTCAAGAGCAGTTTTCTAAAACAGGAGTGCAAACTGCCTTAATGATGAAAACTAATGATGGATTATATATAAATATTCATGAAGCGGCCTTGATCAATTATTCATGTATGCATCTTAATTTAGATGATAAAAATATGGTTTTTGAATCTTGGTTAACTCCAGACGCTGTTGGCGATAAAGGGTATATGCAAGCACCTTCAAATTCACCCTGGAGAACCATTATGGTAAGTGATGATGCACGTGATATTTTGTCTTCAAAAATAACATTAAATTTAAACGACCCATGTAAAATTGAAGATACGTCGTGGATTAAACCTGTAAAATACATTGGGGTTTGGTGGGAAATGATTACGGGAAAAAGCTCTTGGTCTTATACAAATGAATTGCCAGCAGTACAATTGGGTGAAACAGATTATGCTAAAGTAAGACCTAATAACACTCATGCCGCAAACACCACCAAAGTAAAAGAATATATAGATTTTGCGGCGAAACATGGTTTTGATGCTGTTTTGGTAGAAGGATGGAATGAAGGTTGGGAAGATTGGTTTGGACATTCTAAGGATTACGTATTCGATTTTGTAACACCTTATCCAGATTTTAATGTTGAGGAAATTCATGAATACGCAAAATTGAAAGGCGTTAAAATGATTATGCACCACGAAACTTCAGGTTCCGTTCGAAATTATGAGCGTCACATGGATAAAGCATATCAATATATGAACGACAACGAGTACGATGCTGTTAAAAGTGGTTATGTTGGTAATATTTTACCAAGAGGTGAACATCATTATAGCCAGTGGATAGTCAATCATTATCAATACGCCGTTGAAAAAGCTGCAGATTATAAAATCATGGTCAATGCACATGAAGCCATTCGTCCAACTGGAATTTGTAGAACGTACCCTAATTTAATAGGTAATGAGTCTGCTCGTGGAACAGAATTTCAAGCTTTTGGCGGGTCTAAACCCAATCATGTTACGGTGTTGCCTTTTACCCGCTTAATTGGGGGCCCTATGGATTATACACCAGGGATTTTTGAAATGGATATTAGTAAATTCAGTCCATATAATAACTCTCATGTTAATAGCACCATTACTAACCAATTGGCACTATATGTTACTATGTATAGCCCCTTGCAAATGGCGGCAGATTTGCCTGAACATTATGATCAATTTATGGATGCCTTTCAGTTTATTAAAGATGTGGCAATCGATTGGGACGAAAGTGTTTATTTAGAAGCAGAACCAGGGTATTATATTACCGTAGCTCGTAAAGAAAAAGGAAATAATAACTGGTTTGTTGGAAACGTTAATGGAAACGATTCTAGAATATCAAATATCAAATTTGATTTCTTAGAAAAAGGTAAATTTTATATGGCAACTATTTATGCCGATGCAAAGGATGCACACTATAAAACTAACCCGCAAGCCTATACCATTAAAACAATTAAAGTAACTAATAAATCAAAATTATCCCAATTGTCAGTGCCAGGAGGGGGTTATGCCATTAGTATTAAGGAAGTTAAATAGAAAAATATTGAAAAGATTTTTTTTATTTATTGCCTCAAAAATTTACGAATAAAACTCTTGTAATCAATGAGTTGGGTAGTGCTTAAGCCTGATTATTTGATGAAAACATAAAAATTAAAACCCTTAAAAATGATAAACGTAAGTAGTATATTTATGGTATGGTTAATAGTTTTGAATATACCGTTAAATGTTATAAAAGATGAAAACTCAAGTAACATTCAGAAGAATAGTTTGATAGTAGAACATCATGATATTGAGCGCATAGAGCCATCAAGTTGGTGGGTAGGTTTTAAAAACTCTGAATTACAGTTGTTGGTAAAACACCCAAATATTACGAATGCGATACCAGAAATAAATTATGCTGGTGTGTCCATTAAAAAAGTTCATAAGGCAGATAGCCCAAACTACTTGTTTATTGATTTGGTTATCAGTAAAACAACCAAATCAGGAAAATTCAATATTGTATTTAAGTTTGAAAATGGTGATGAAAAAGTTCAAACCTACGAACTAAAATCAAGAAAAAAACCTGCTGAAAATTATGTAGGTTTTAATAGTTCGGATGTTATTTATCTCATCACACCAGATCGATTTTCTAATGGAGATCCATCAAACGACATCAAGGAAAATTTATTAGAAAAAACCATTGATAGAACTAATGATTATGCCAGACATGGTGGTGATATAAAAGGTATTACAAATCATCTGGATTATATTTCAGATTTAGGTTTTACCGCCATTTGGCCAACACCTGTGTTAACTAATAATATGCCTAATAGTTCATATCATGGATATGCCATGACCGATTTTTATGAAATTGACCCGCGTTTTGGCACCCTAGATGAGTACCTAGAACTTGCTAATAAGGCAAGTAAAAAGGGCATGAAACTTATTATGGATCAAGTAGCTAACCACTGTGGATTAGAGCATTGGTGGATGAAAGATTTGCCATTTAAAGATTGGGTAAACTATCAGGAAAACTATGAGGAGAATGAAGGTTCCTGGGACAAGAAATCCACTATCACTTCTAATCATAGACGTACAAGCAATCAGGATATATATGCTTCTAACAAAGACAAGGAAGAGATGAGTGATGGTTGGTTTGTGTATGGAATGCCAGATTTAAATCAGCGCAATCCATTCCTGGCAAAGTATATTATTCAAAATAGTATTTGGTGGATTGAAACTGCTGGTTTAGGAGGGATTCGACAAGACACTTATCCGTATTCCGATAAAGAATTTATGAGCCATTGGGCAGGTGCTATTATGGAGCAATATCCAAATTTTAGTATTGTTGGCGAGGAATGGAGTTACAATCCGTTGATTGTAGGCTATTGGCAAAAAGGTGCTAACAACAGAGATGGGTATAAATCTAATTTAAAATCGATTATGGATTTTCCTATGCAAACGCAAATAGTTAGTGGGTTGGATGATTGGGAAAGTTGGGATACTGGTTTAGTTAAATTGTACGAAGGATTGGCGAACGATTTTCATTATGCATCACCAAAAGATTTAATGATTTTTCCAGACAATCATGATATGAGTCGCATTTTTACTCAGCTCGAAGAAGATATTATTAACACAAAAATAGTATTGGGGTATATGTTAACCTTGCCTAGAATTCCGCAAATATATTATGGGACTGAAATTTTAATGAATGATACGGCAAACCCAGGGGACCATGGCTTAATTCGAACAGATTTCCCAGGAGGTTGGGAAGGTGATACTGTAAATGCATTTACTGGAGAAGGTTTAACCAATGCTCAAAAGGATATGCAGAGTTTTATGAAAAAACTTTTGAATTATCGCAAAAGCAGTAAAGCCATCCATGATGGGCAAACAGTTCATTTTGCACCATTTATGGGTACTTATTTGTTGTTCAGAATTATCGATGGCGAAACGGTTATAGTTGTAATAAATAAGAACGAGGATCCTATAACTATCGATTTGAAACGTTTTGACGAAATTGGGTTAGAAGGAAAAACTTTAAAAAATATTATATCAAACGAAACTAGTGTTTGGGGAGATGAAATGATGTTAAATTCTCGAGGAATCAGCATATTCACGACCAAAGCAAATTAGAATGAAAGCTTTATTATTTATAATAGGATATTCATTTTGCCAAACTTTAGTGTGTCAAGTAATATGTCTTTTTTTACTCAGTTGTTTAAAATACTTCGGTTAAATAGAGAATGCAAGATTAAAATTCGAAAGCACTATACTTTAGTTATTTAATAAATAATTTATTACAAATGAAAAAGCAGTACACATACATTTTAATAACGTTTATTTTAATCTTGTATAGCTGTCAAAAAAATGAAAAAACAGAATTAGTTAAAGCGTCTATGGAAATAGAAACATCAGCTAAAAAACAAGTTATTTATCAAGTATTCACAAGGCTTTTCGGAAACACAAATACAACCAACAAACCCTGGGGGACTATTGAAGAAAACGGGGTGGGAAAGTTTAACGATTTTACCGATAAAGCATTAAAAGAAATTAAAGATTTAGGAGTAACTTATATTTGGTACACAGGTGTTCCACATCACGATGTTATTACAGATTATACCAGATACGGTATTTCTAATGACGACCCCGATGTTGTAAAAGGTAGAGCAGGTTCGCCTTATGCGGTAAAAGATTATTACAATGTGAATCCAGATTTAGCTGTAAATGTCGAAAACAGATTAGAAGAATTTATGGCCTTAATTAAAAGAACCCACAATGCAGGTTTAAAAGTAATTATTGATATTGTACCCAATCATGTAGCACGCAATTATCAAAGTGTAACAAAACCGAAAGGGGTAAAAGATTTTGGTGCTTCCGATAATAAAAAGGTAGTCTATAATGTGAATAATAATTTCTATTATATTCCGAAAGAGGCATTTAAAGTACCAGTTTGGGTGAATGGATATACGCCCTTAGGAGTCGAAAAACATTTATTAGAAGACAGGAAGTTTTTTGAAAATCCTGCAAAATGGACAGGAGATGGGTCTCAATTATCACAACCTAATTTCAACGACTGGTACGAGACAGTAAAAATCAATTACGGTATAAGTCCAGAAGGGAGAAAGGATTTTGATGAATTACCAGAAGGGTTTGATAACGTAGATTATAAAAAGCATTTCGAATTTTGGAGAGATAAAACGGTTCCTAGTTCTTGGAGAAAATTCAGGGATATTGCCTTATATTGGACAGATTTGGGTGTTGACGGGTTCCGCTATGATATGTCAGAAATGGTACCCGTAGAATTCTGGAGTTATATGAATTCCAGTATTAAAATGAAAAATCCAGAAGCTTTTTTAATGGCAGAAGTTTACAATCCAAATTTGTACAGAGATTATATTAATAAGGGGAAAATGGATTATTTGTATGACAAAGTTCAATTGTATGATACCATAAAACATATCATGCAAGGTCATGGAAAAACAGATAACATTCCGCCAATTCAAGACAATTTAAAAGATATTGAGCATCATATGCTTCACTTTTTAGAAAATCATGATGAACAACGTATTGCCAGTCCTGAATTTGCTGGAAGTGCTGAAAAAGGAAAACCAGCCATGGTTGTTTCGGCTACCATTAGTACATCGCCAACAATGATTTATTTTGGGCAGGAGTTAGGGGAGCCGGGAGCAGAAGATGCAGGTTTTGGTAAACCTTCAAGAACCTCAATTTATGATTATGTTGGGGTGCCTTATTTACAGCGCTGGGTACATAATAAACAGTTTGATGGAGGGAAATCTACAGAAGCAGAAAAAGGATTAAGAGATTTTTATAAACGGCTTTTAAATTTTACCATTAACAGTTCTGCACTGGCTGGAAACTATCAGGACATTCATTTATTTAATAGAGAAAACACTCAGAACTATAATGATAAACTGTTGTCCTTTGTGCGTTGGAGTGATGATGAAAAATTAATTGTTGTTTCAAATTTTGATGCGGAAAACAGTTTTGAATTTAATTTAAAGATTCCTCAGGGAATCATTAAAACATGGAATTTAATCAATAGGACTTATAACTTAAAAGACGGATTGTATAACAATTATTCGACTGGTTTAGTAGTAAAAAATGGTAAAGGAAGCACTAGTATCAAGTTAAATGCTTTAGAATCTTTCATATTAAAAATTCAGTAAAATGAATAGAATAATCCTACTGCTTATTGTATCTATTTTTTTTTCAAATTGTAAAGAAAAACCAATGGAAAAAATTGCAAAGAAACAAAAAGCACCTTTCGTTTGGGAAGGAGCTAATATATACTTTTTGTTAACAGATCGTTTTAATAATGGAGATGTTTCCAATGATACTAATTTTGGAAGAACTTTAGAAACAGGAAAATTAAGAGGCTTTGAAGGAGGAGACATAAAAGGGGTGACTCAAAAAATTGAAGAAGGCTATTTTACTGATTTAGGAATCAATGCCATTTGGTTGACACCAATAGTAGAGCAAATTCATGGAGGAACAGACGAAGGTACAGGGGTGAGTTATGGTTTTCATGGATATTGGGCAAGCGATTGGACTGCTTTAGATCCCAATTTCGGAACAAAAGAAGATTTACATGAATTAGTTGCAGTTGCCCATGAAAGGGGCGTTCGAATCGTTTTAGATGCGGTAATAAATCATACAGGTCCGGTTACAGAAAAAGATCCTGTATGGCCAAACGATTGGGTGCGAACCGGACCTATTTGTACGTATGATAATTATGAAAACACGACCTCTTGTACTCTTGTGAAAAACTTACCTGATATTTTGACAGACCATAACGACCGTGTAGAATTACCTATTCAATTGGTTGAAAAATGGAAAACAGAAGGACGCTACGAGGAGGAAGTTGCCGAATTAAACACGTTTTTTAAAAGAACCGGGTATCCTAGAGCGCCACGTTTTTATATCATGAAATGGCTAACAGATTATATCACAGAGTTTGGAATTGATGGGTATCGGGTTGATACAGTTAAACATACCGAAGCCTTTGTTTGGCAAGAATTTAAAACCGAATGTGATGTGGCTTTCGCAGAATATAAAAAAAACCACCCAGAAAAGGTATTGGATGAGAATAATTTTTATTTAGTTGGCGAAGTTTATAATTATGGAATTAATACTGGTCAATATTTTGATTTTGGCGATAAAAAAGTAAATTATTTTGATCAGGCCTTTCGAAGTCTTATCAATTTTCAGTTTAAATGGAATGCGGCGCAACAAGATTACGAAACAATGTTTAGTAGTTATTCAAATTATTTGAGCACCGATTTAAAAGGTTTTGGCACGCTAAACTACGTGTCATCTCATGATGATAGTGCACCATTCGATGCCGAAAGAAGTAAGCCCTTTGAAGCTGCCACTAAATTATTGCTCGCTCCAGGAACTTCTCAGGTTTATTATGGCGATGAGTCTGCGCGTTCGTTAGTTGTTGAAGGAACTCAGGGCGATGCAACATTGCGTTCTTTTATGAATTGGGAGGCGATTCAAAATAATGCAGAAACAAAAGCGGTTTTAAGGCATTGGCAAAAATTAGGACAATTTAGAGCAAATCACCCCGCTATCGGTGCCGGTATACATCAAATGATAACACAAAAGCCATATGTATTTTCCAGAAGTTTTTCAAAAGAAGATTTTAATGATTTAGTTGTTGTTGGATTGGGTTTGTCAAGAGGTGAAAAAGTAATAGATGTGTCAAAAGTATTTAAAGATCGCGAAATTTTACGTGATGCTTATTCAAATAAAGTTGTTAAAGTAAACAACGGGAAAGTAATTATTGATTCAGAATTTAGTGTGGTTCTTTTGGAAAAATAATTCAATAAAAAACTTCTCGCTTTTTGTATTTAAAAACGAGAAGTTTCATTTATTTTGAATTAGTCACTATAAATATTACCCTTCAGCAGCAAATTTTCCATAAACCAAACTTGCAAGAACACCCATTATTGCAAAATAAATGATGTAAATAACAGCATTAATAATAGTTCCTGAAAGGTCCAATAAATTTGATGTTGAATGGTCTATGAGGCCGCTTCCAAGACCTATTAAAACACCTAGCCAAATACCAAATTGTGCTCCAGAAGAAACACCATGAACTCCTCTTGCCCATTTTGAATACATGCTAGACAATGCAAATCCAACAATTATACATCCAATTGCTAAAATAGCCATATCTGGCATATCTTTCATAAGACCGTCATTTATTGTATGCTCGTTTAACATGGGGTCCTCCAATGATACCCCAAAGTAACCAGCCTCCGAAAAAGCCCCAAATTGCGGTAACTAGCGTAGAAATTAAATTTGATTTTGAAAACATAATTATTAATTTATTTGGTTAATATGTATATAATATTGTAAGTTCAATTCATAATTTATAAGTTAAAAATTGACGAACAATTTAAATAAAGTTAATAACTCTAAATTCAATATTGTTTTTAAAGGTTAGAGTGGGATAATAGGTAAAAGATTTAACACATAACCCTGTAAAATATATAGTGTTAGAAAGTCTAGTTTATTGCGACTAAAACAATAATTTGTAACTTTGCATATCAAGAAATTTAGCATTATGGGTATTAATGACAATATCGAATTGCCTTTAGAATTAAAAGTAAGTTTTAATAAGTTGTTGCAACATTATGAAACTTTAGTTGGAAATAATGATGAATTTATTTCAATTAAGGCAAAAAGAATATTAGATGCAGCGGAGGCTTTTCCTGAATTGCGAGAAGGGTTTAGCGATCTTTCTGTTTTACAAGAAAGAGAACAAGAAATAGGTGTTATTCTTCAAGATTTTTTTAGCCCTGTTTTAACAAGGAATGAAATTAAAACAACATCCGTTCCTTTCCATAACGTAATTTTTAATTCATCTGAACGATTTAAAAATATAATTAAGACTGCTGGTGATGATTTTAATCTTGATATAAAAAACATGCCCAAAGATGATACGTACATTATTGCTTGTACAATCATTTTAAACTTTTGTTATGGATATAATTTAAATTTTAAAAGACCATTTTATTATGAAATTCCAGACGTTAATGGAATACTTCATTATTATAAAATATTATACAACGCTGATTTTATTGAAATAACACCAACCAATAGTGCTCCAAAAATTACACAGGAAGACTACGATGAGTTACTAGATAATTTTGAAAATATTGAGCTATGGAAGAAAAAGTTTCCTGTTAATAGTTACATATTTAAAGGCTTTGTAATTTCTAATATTTTTGATGTAACAGACGACCAGTCTATCTCAAATATAAAATCTAGTCTTATTGGTGATAAAAAAAGCAAAGATGATAGCTTTATGCAGGGTTTTCATGAAATTTTCAGTTCTCTTTTAGGTATAAAGGATATTAAAGTTGGTTTTTCAATTTACAATCAAGAAGAAAACACCTTCGAACGTATTTATGGCGTTGATATGAATAGTTTTCTGCTTAACAATTTAGATAGTGCAAGTTGTGTAGACTCGTTATGTAGCTGGTCATACAATAGGCTATTAAATGAAAATAAATACTTTTCTGTTTCAGATGTAGATAAAATGTTCAAGATGGCCAACGGGCGCGCACCACATATAACTACTCTACATGAGCAAGGTATCAAAAGCGCCATTTTTGCTCCAATTGCAAATGAGAAAGAGTTAATGGGTATTATTGAAATAGTGTCAAACGAACCACAAGTACTCAATAGCATAAGTGCTAATAAATTAA
>JBNMNO010000020.1:0-33634 GCA_051275695.1 Mariniflexile sp. | reverse complement strand
ACGAACGTTAAAAACAGGATTATCCAACTTAAAACCAACTAAAAACCTAAAAACGAATGAAATTTAGACCGAAATTTGATATTAGAAATGCAAATTGAAATTAATCTAGGTTTTGCAATGGTCTTAATGAGTTATTGATAATTTAACTATGCTCACTTTTTTCCGCCGAGGGTGGTATTGTCTTGCCGTTTTTTGCAACTATATATTATATTAACCTTACTAAAAATTTTATTTAAAATGGTCAAAAGTTCCTACCCCAAAGACCTTCTAAAAGTAAACTACAAAATACTCAATGGTTACTTGTAAAAAAAGGACAACCCTCTCCTAAGAAAGAGTCATCCCACAACTAACTCAAAAAAACATTATGAAAAAAATAGTGATGAAATTTATTGATTAAAGTTTTAGTGATTTTCCCATTTTAGAATCTGTTATATCCAAATTCAATATTTTTCCTATGGTAGCCGCTATTTGGTTTGCGTATATCTGTTCATTTTCTCCTTCACCTAAAGCCTCTACTTTTGGCCCTAAAAAAGCCATCCATGTTTGATTTGCATTTTTAACATCACTACCATGACTTGTCCACATTGATTCTTTATCTGCACCTACCCCTCTACCGTGATCTGTAGTAATAATAAAATAAGTGTTGTCTTTATAAAATGGATCATTTTGAACATAATCCCAAAGATCAGCTATTAACGCATCTGTATTGTGAAGTGATTTAATATAAAAATCGAACGAACCTTCATGTGCAAAATCATCTGTTTCTCCATAAGATATATACACCATTTTGGGATGATTTTTTTTAACATACTCTTTAGCAAAATGATGTGTAAAAACATCTAGCCTAACACCTTCCCAAATAATTGGAGCTTGCCTTTGTATATTATTTAAAAACTTTTCTGTTTCATTTAAGTTCCCAATAGCATCCATGTAACCAGCATTTACTGGAATACTACTACGCTTATTATTTATTATATAAGGAAAAACATCCCAACTACAAAAAGCAGCCACTTTTCCTTTAAAGGCTTCCGAATTGTTGATTTTTTCAAGAATGGTTATATTTTTATTATAAATTTTACCATTGCTATCAATGTTATCATCATCAGCTATTCCAGTTAAAATCTCATTATATCCTGGATATGAAAACACCATAGTATTGGTTAGGTTAACCTTGCTCCCTAGATTTCTATTGCCATGTAATTGTCCTTGTTTAGCAATTGTGTTCCAAAAGAAAGGCATTAATAATTTCCTGTTTTCTTCATTGGAACCACTAACAAATTTTTCAGCTAAGAATTCCTTTTCCCTTGTGTAATTTTTGTTATTTAATAGAACCGTATCTATCCCTGTAAAAACATCTTGCCATCTTACACCATCTAAAGTGACTAAAAATACATTGGGTTGTTTTTTTTCTTCATTTTGCGCATTACCTAAAAAGGATAAAACACCCAAGCTTAATAGTAAAATCGATTTTTTCATTTTTCGCTATTTATTTTAAATTATTTTCTTTCTTTCTCACGATTTTCCAATCTGTATTCATCCTCTTCTTTACTCTCGCGCAGCATATCTTCTTCATTGTCCATTATAGGAGATTCATTTAAAGATTTCCAATCGAATTTTTCATCGAATGGATCCAATGCTTTTTGCGGATTGAAAATTCTAGGATCTACTTCTAGAGCATTATACGGTTCGTAATTAGGTGTATTTGTAAAAAAGTCAGACAAATCTGTGGCACTCGCGTCATACTGATTTAAATACGGTAAGTCCAAAACATTCCAAAAGGTTTTAAATAAACTTCCAAAACTATAGTGAACATGGCTAACATAATCTCGTTTCACCCAAGGTGAAATTAGCATTAAAACACTACGATGGGCATCAATATGATCTACGCCATTTTGGGCATCATCTTCAGTAATCACAATGAGCATATCTTTCCAATAAGGCGTTCTTGATAGATATTCCACAATTCTACCAACAGCCAAATCATTATCGGCCATATAACTTTCTTTAAAAGGGTAGCCTGCTTCTGGACGGTCACTTGCCCCATGGTCATTTGGGATAATTACAGTTATCATTTCTGGCATGGAATCTTTTCCTTTTACCCATTTCTCTTCAAACTCTTTCTTAAACTGATCTATCCTAAATTGATCTGGTATAGACGTATTATAGGTTGGATACATTTTGGAAGTACGCGTAAATAAAGGTTGTGGCATGGGATAATTTACGAACTGTTTGATGCCGGTATATTTAAACTCAGCTTCATAAAGAGCAGGCTCAAACATGATGCTGAAACCAAAATTGTAGAAACCTACATCATTTCTCTCCAAGTGATCCCACATAGAGCCAGCTTCATTATAATCTTCCGGATAAATGGCTCCCGCTGCTCCATTCATTGCAAAAATACCAGGTGCTTTCGATTCGGGTTTAAAATTTCTGTTACCACCATAACTCGCTGCTGTAGCTGTTTCGCACCATTCGTTAGGATACGTGTTTACCAACCAACGATGTCCATCGGCTGACACATCAGAATCCACATAAAAATTATCGGCTAAACCAAACTGTCTTGCTAATGCCAAATGGTTGGGCATTACTGAAGTATCGGTAACAGAATCTGTTTTATTTCTGTTTGTAAACGAAGCATGCTCTCCATATCTAGCTAAAGATTCATCTCCGTTACCTTTTATTATTTGTCCGAAAATCTCATCATACGTTCTGTTTTCTTTTGAAATAAATACGATATGTTTTATCGGACTTACTTTTTCTCCTGGATATAATGGAATCGGATTATCTTTTCTCTTTTTATAAATAGTATCTATTGATTTTGTGAACCTAAAATTGTTTGAAA
Source organism: Mariniflexile sp. (assembly GCA_051275695.1). Lineage (GTDB taxonomy): Bacteria > Bacteroidota > Bacteroidia > Flavobacteriales > Flavobacteriaceae > Mariniflexile. Next base: position 30,792 of record JBNMNO010000020.1, on the reverse strand, counting down.
TGACTTGATCTGTTGTGCTTTTTAGTTGGTCATCTGAAGGAATATCAGTCACTTGAACCGTTCCTTTCATTAAAGAGCCAATATAGCTTCCTTCTGGGCCTATTTTAAATGACTTTCCTCCGTTTGGACCACTTCCAAATCCTTTGGCATTTGCTATAATGAGTTTTTTACCATCCTTAGTTACTTCTAGTTTTGAAGGAAACCAGCCTGTTGGAATATGTCCTAAAACCTTATAGTCTTGAATATTAACAACTCCAACAGCATTGATTCCCGATTCGGCTACATACAATCGTTTTTGATCTGGACTGATGGCCAACCCAAACGGAATAACACCTCTAAATTGTTTTACTCTGACATCTGGTTTTATTGAAATGGTGTTTACAATAGTGTCTTTTTTTATTGAAATTACCGAGATATTATCGTTGGTGGCGTTGCTAACAAATACATAATCATTAGTTGCCACAATGGAGTTTGGACTAGAGCCTCCAACAGCTGGAATACCTTCAATCATAGCACCTACCAAATGCCCTGTCTTAATTTTAGCAACCACTTTTGGGTTCTCTTTATCTTCTAGACTAATAGCAAATACTGAAAAAGCATCAATAGCATTTACATCTCCTAATCCTTTTATATTTATCGTGTCATTTTTGATGCCTTCAACCATCTCTTTAGAACCATAAGCTGAAGCTGGGTAACTAATAGGGGTAATTTTAGCATCTTCTTTATCGCTGTCTTTTATATATGAATATTGAAACATCCCAACATTAGCCACATACACTTTTTTCTCATCTGGAGATAAACAAATGCCGAAAGGATAGCGTCCAACTGGAACAGAATGCTTTATCGTTTTAGTTTCGGTATCTGCAATAATCATTCTAAAACCAATTTGATCTACGGCATAAATGGTTTTTCCATCTTTCGATAGTTTTAAATCACCTATATAGCCATCTGAATAGTCATGATTTTCAGATTTTGAAGCACAATTAATGAATCCATTTGAAGCTCCATCAGCTAGATTAAAAAGATAAATTTTATTCTCTTGTCCACCAGCAACATAAACAGTTTTACTATCTGGCGAAATTGCTAAACCCATAAAAACCGACGCTAATACGCCTTTATCTGTTTCTGATGCTGATGGAATTTGCTGAACTTCTGGATGATTTGATAAAATATTACGGATGATAGTAATTGATATTGGATTTGTCCCCGAATTAGCGGTTACAGCTATATTATTATCAGGACTCAAAGTTAATCCGTATGGATGTGGTGCCGTTACAATACTTTTTCCTTGTGGTGTAATAAATCTTCCATTTGGAATTACTGTTTTTCCATCAGGAATAATTTTTGTTATTTCATTACCCGCAGGTGCAGAAATAATCCATACACTTTGCTCCTCTTTTTTTTCTTGAGAACAGCTAACTATTAGTATTAATGCAAATAATTTAATTAATTTTTTCATTTTATCTAATTTATTTCATTTCATCAATGACATGATTTCAAGATTATTTACTAACTAAAGACAGACTTTCATTAAGAATATTTAAAGCTGTATTTAATTCGTCTCTTTTAATGTTTAATGCTGGCGATAATTGTAAAACATTGCCTGCCGACACCTTAAAACTTAAACCTCGTTTTAAACATTCATACATTACTTTTTCTGCTTCTTCATTAGCTTTTTCCTTTGTATCTCTGTCTTTCACTAGTTCTATTCCCCATAACATACCAATACCTCTAATATCCCCAATAATTGCGTGATTCAGCTTCATAGTTTCTAAAGATGCTTTAAAAAAAGTTTCATATTTTTTTACTCTTTTTAAGAGTTTTTCATCTTCAATTATCTGAATGGTTGTTAATCCCGCAATAGATCCAATAGGGCTTTTCTCAAAAGTATAATGACCTAATGATAATTCTGCAAAATGATTATACTCATCTCTTGTAATCATTGCTGCTTGTGGATATATACCACCACCAAGCCCTTTGCCTAAACAAAGTATATCTGGTTCAATGTCATAATGTTCAAAAGCAAACATGTATCCTGTTCTTCCTAAAGCAATGGGAATTTCGTCCAGTATCAACAATACGCCATATTTTGAACATAATGCTCTAGCTTGTTGCCAAAACTGTTTTGATGGAATTTGTACATCTGTATTTCTAACAGTCTCAGCCAAAAAAGCACCAACCTCATTATCTCTGGAGAGTATATATTCCAAATACTCTAAGCATTTTTTTTCGTCATTTTCGAAAATACCTCGATAGGTTACTGGAGGCGGAATATTGATGGTTCCGGGCATTAAAGAACCCATTTTATCTCTCCAAAATGTTTCTCCACCAGCACTAATGGCGTCTAAAGAGGCGCCATGAAAGGAATCCCAAAAGGATACTACTTTATGTTTTCCAGTAACTGCCCTTGCTAACTTAAGCGCAATACCAATTGCTGAACTTCCATTTGGAGTTAGTAATACTCTGTTTAAATTTGAAGGCGTTAACGATGCTAGTTTTTCTGCGAATTTTATGGCAGGTTTATTGGTATATCTTCTAGGTGAAAAAGGTAACTTTTGTAATTGTTTTACAACATTTTCTATGAGTCGTGGATGTGCATACCCAACTTGATGGACATTATTTCCATGAAAATCTAAATATCTTTTACCTGAAATATTTTCAAAAGATGCACCTTCAGATTTTCGTAAAACATCTAAACAAGGTGTAGAAAGTGATTGATGCATAAAATAGCGGGCATCTTTTTCTAATAGCTCAAGCGTATTTTCATCTGTATGTTGCTCATTCCACAGAATACGCTCTGAAGATATATTGATGTCTCCTTCTAATGTTTTATGTGATTTATTTAAACTCATTTAGCTAATAGTGTTGACGGTAAAATTTGCTTTGTTTGAGTAGCTGTTTGATAATAAACATCTAACCAACCATCTCCACCTCCATTAAACCAAAGAACTTCTAACGGATAGGTTCCTGTCTTTAAATGTATGGCACCACCTTTTTCTTCTATGCCATGGTCTCCATCATTATTTACCACCACTTCATTATTAATTTTTAGAATACTTCCATCATCCGATCTTGTAAAGAATCCGTAGGTGTCTTCTTTATCGATAACAATATTGGTTTTAAACCGAACAGCTGTATTGCTTTTAATAGTTTCCTTAATTTCATCGGAAGTTATTTCAAAACAATTTCCTTTAGTATTTGGAGATAGCTTTTCCAAAAATGGTACGCTACTTAAATTAGATAAATAAAATATTTCATAAGAAACTGGCGCTTTTAAATTAGAAGGAACTACTCTAAAAAAAGCTTCATTTACCATACTGCATATCTTACCATCTTTAAATATGGCACTTTTTACGACAGTATTATTAGAAATTTTAAACGCACCTTTATAACCGATAGACAAATTTGATGGCATTGTACCATCTAAAGTATATTTAATGTCCCCACCATTATTGGGGTTTTCAATAACGACCTCTGTTTTATCGAGAAACAATCCACCAGCTTTTTTACTGAATTCTGCTTTTGGCAAAATAACTGGTTCTTTAAGTCTTTCTGCAATAGGAAATCCATCTGTTTCATTAAATCCTTCAAAAGCATTTTTAACAGGTTTTCCAATACAAGCCATAGGCAACTTTAAACCTAAAGCGAAAGCTACCGTTGCTGCATTGTCATATTGATATACTGGATAATTTAATTTATAGTTTTTCTTAACAGATTTCCCCCAAACAATGAAAGGTATTTCCATTTCTTGCAAAGATTCTCCACCATGTCCTTTACCTATTCCGCCATGATCGGCACTAATAATAACAAGCGTTTCATTTGCCATTCCTGTAGATGTAATGGCTTCCATCACTTTTGCCAACAATGCATCTGCCCTTTCTACAGATTTATAATATTCTGGTGTGCCATGACCAAATTCATGTCCCGCATGGTCTATATGATCAAAATGAATAAATGTAAATGTGGGTTGTTTTGATTTTAAATACGCACTTGCAACTTGAGCTGTTTCGTCTTCTGTTTTAGGATTGATATCATAATCTACTGCACTTTTTTCAAAAAGTCGACCAAAACCATCCCAATGATATATAGCGCCTATTTCTGCATTTGGTATTTTGCTGTCTATCAAATTAAAAATTGTTGGAAACAAAAAATCTTCGCTCTGCACAATTGCAGGAAGCGTAAAATTGTTTTTCTCCCAGGCATTTGAAGTTACGCCATGTTGTTCTGGTCCTGCTCCCATAATCATAGACGCCCAATTGGTGCTAGAACTTGACGGTAAAACCGCTCTTGCATGCATGGTTGAAGCGCCTTCACTAATTATTTTATCAAAATTAGGTGTGCTAGCATGTTCTAATCCATCTGGACTTAATCCATCAAATCCAATAACTACCACATGTTTAACTAAAGGTAATTGTTGTGCATTTAAGGAAACACAAAACCATAGGGAAAACATCCCTATGGCCATAATAAAACATCTTGTATTTTTCATATTGTTTAAAACCATCTAATTATTAGAATTAACATCCCACCAAAGTCTAGTATTTAAATCATCAGCACCCATTCGAGAAACTGCTTCTAAATAATTAGCATTGTTAGTTGACTTTACTGAGTTAGGATACTGAAAGCGAACAGGAACTTTCCCTCCATTTGCTGCATCTAGTCCTGGAATAACTTCTGGCATACCAGTCCTTCTCCAATCTGACCAAGCTTCAAAGCCAGTATAGAAAAGAGAAATCCATTTTTGAAGTGCTATTTTCTCAAGGTTTTCATTAGACGTCCCTGTAAGTGCTACAGCAGTTTGAGCTGCATACGCATCAACATCAAAATTTTGCATTGCAGTAGCAATATCATTCCAGCCACCAACAGCGACACGGTTAGTATAATATTCAAAAGATTTTTGAATGCCATTTTTATAATACTCCGCAGCAACTCCTGCTGAAATAAACGCTCTTTCTCTAGCTTCAGCCAAAATAAATTGAAGTTCAGAATAATCCATAATTATTGTTTGTGAAGCTGTTGCCGAAGCTTGTTCAACATTACAGGCTCTACATGCTAGTAGAATCCCCAACCTAGAAATAAAGTTAGAACCCGATTCTGCAGGGTTTCCAGACGGACTATAACCTAAAGCAGCTTCATCATCTAAACCGTTTGGCATTCCTACATAATCATCAATATTATCAGAATATATTCCATTCCCAGAATTTGAAGTTGGTTGTGCAAACACAATTAATCGTTCATCTCCTAAATCTTTTAGTCTTTTCTCTAAAGTTGTACTAAGACGCACCTCATCAAAACTACCAGAACGAGTATTATACATAGGCTGGGGATTATCAGAATTCCATTGTAATATAGCCGCATCATCATTACTTTCAAAAATAGGATATGTAGAAGAGTTTCCAACAATCTCTGACATTTCTAAAACTGCTTTTGCCCTATTTACATCACTAATTCTCATTGCTAATCTTAAACGCAATGAATTTGCAAACTTTCTCCATTTTAAAACATCGCCACCATATAAAATATCTCCAGACATATTATCAGTTCCTTTTAATACGGTATTAGCTGTTTTTAAATCAGCCATTATTCCGTCATAAACTTCACTTTGTGGGCTAAATGCAGGAGTAATATTATCACCGCTAATGCCTTGTGTAGCTTCTGTATAAGGAAGATCTCCATAAGCATCAGTTAAATACGAGTAAATCCAAGATTTAATTATTAACGCAGTCCCATAATAATTTTGTTTGTCTGCATTATCCTTAGTAGCTTTTATAATATTTTCAACATCTCTTAAAGAGGCATACGCATTATCATATGGATTGCCTGTTGGAGACCAGTTATAAGTGTCTCCAGAAGTAAACTGTAAACGAGAAGCATATTGTGTTACTGTAAAACCTTCTTCCCATCCTTGATTTCCCCAATTATATGCCATTTCCCGCATAATTCCTGGCAACAATAAAGAAGCTTCTGCACTTTCAGGATAATTTGGGTTTGTATTTATTTTTTCAAAATCTTCGGTACAACTGATTATACATAACAATGAAGCAAGTATAAACATCAATTTCTTAATTTTTTGTGGTTTTTTCATTTTAGTATATAATTAAAAATTAACTGTTAAATTAAACGTGAAAGTTCTTGTGCTTGGATAAGACATATTCTCTATACCTGGTTGTAAAGTCCCGCCTGATACAGAAACAGTTTCTGGATCAAAATGAGGATTGTTTGTCCACAATATTAGGTTTCTTCCGGTTACAGAAAATCTTGCACTGGTTACGGGTAATTTTTTTACAACTGTTTTTGGAAGCGAATAGCCCAGAGTAACCTGTCTAAGTTTAGTATAAGAAGCATCATACTTTGCTGCCTCCACATTATCTCTTTCATAATATCTATTATTCCAAGTTCTAGCATCAACGTTAACAGTATTAGGAATGTAGACAGGGTTTCCTGCAGTTCCAATATTTACAACTCCTATTCCTACTATTCCAGTTTCTCTACCTACTAAGGTTTCTTTTAATTGACCAGATGTACTAGCAATAGTTTTTGTTCTAGAAACCACAATACCACCTTGTCTGGTATCAAATAAGAAACTAAAATCAAACGCTTTATATTTAAAACTATTTGAAATTCCTAAAGTGTAATCAGGCGCATAATCTCCTTGGTATACTAACTCATCTGTTCTTTGAGGAATCCCTTGGTCATTAAAAATCATTTGACCGTCAGCTGATCTTTGAAAACCTCTTCCGTAAATCGCGCTTATTGATCCTCCTTCACGAGCTTGAATAAATGCTCCATTACGTTCTGTTAGTGTATAATTTACGCCTCCTAAATCCGTTACCTTACTTTTGTTTGTTGAAAAATTAAGGGTTGATTTCCAAATAAAGCTATTTTTTTTAATAGGAATAAAAGCTGCAATAGCTTCAAATCCATAGTTTTTAACTTCCCCCGCATTAATTAATTTACTAGTATATCCACTAGCAATATCTGTACTAATAGGTATAATCTGGTTTTTAGTAGTTCCGCTATAATAGGTCAGATCTAAATTAACCCTACTTCTGAACAAACGAACATCCAAACCAAACTCGTATGAAGATGTATTCTCTGGTTTTAAATTTGCATTAGGAATTAAAGAAGATTCTGTTAATACTGGATTTTCTCCAAAAGGACTTTCGTTAGTATAGAAACTTTGCAATTTATATGGATCTGTATCGTTACCTACTTCTGCATATGCGGCTCTAATTTTAGCAAAAGATATAAATTGAGGTAAATCAATAATATCGCTAGCAATTGCACTCAAGGTTACAGATGGATAAAAATAGGAATTGTTATCTGTCGGTAATGTACTAGACCAATCATTTCTACCTGTAATGTCTAGGAATAATTTATTATCGTAAGCAAATCTTGCAAAACCATACAGGCTATTAATTCTTTTTTCTTTATTGTTTGAAGACACCTCTAATGGTCTTCTAGTGTTATTAAAAGAATATACTTCAGGATTTATCAATTGAGGCGCTACTGTTTGTGTATAATCTTGTTTTTGTCTAAACTGATTGCCTCCTCCAGAAATGTTGATATTCCACTTTTCATTAAAAGTTTTTTCATAAGAAACCAAAAATTCTGTATTAGATTCTTCAAAGAAAACATTGTCTTCTCTATAATATCCTAAAGGAAAACGTTGCGTGCTAAAAGCTCTTTTCTTAGTTCGTAAATCACGATAAAAATCTCTCCCAGAACGAACCATAGCACTCCAATTTTTATTGATTTTATAGTTTATATTTATATTTCCATAAATTCTATCCTTGTTTTGTGCATTAGTATTTTCATTAACATTAAAGAAAGGATTATCGTGATAATTATAATTGTAGTTATATTGTTGTTCTCCCTCTCTTCCTTGCATCCAGTAATCACGTAAACTATTTGTATTCACCTGTCTTCCATACCAAGCAAATAAATACATAATACTTTCTGTACCGTAACTTAATGAAGGTCTGTTACCACTATCAGTTTTTATATAGTTAATATTTGCATTTAACGTTATTTTATCAGTAAGGTTTAGACCAGAACTCAAATTAAATGTATTTCTTTTTAAATCTGTATTTGGGACTGTACCAGTCTGATCTAAATTTTGATAAGAAAAACGAATATTTCCTAAATCCCCAGATTTAGATATTGCAATGCTATTAGTTTTAGTATATCCTGTATTAAAAAAATCTCTTGTATTATTTGGGTTAGAAACCCAAGGAGTTGGTGTTATGGGTGAAGTACTAAACAAGTCTCCTCCTCTTGTACCATCTGCTCTAGGGGAGTCGAATTGAGCAATTAACAAACCTGAGTCTAACCTTGGCCCCCAGCTTTCATCAACACCATCAGCTATACCGCTACCAGCACCATCAACAAATTCAAATTGCTTGTTATTCCCTTGTCCGTATTCATTTTGCCAATCAGGTAAAAGTAAAATGTTTTCTACGGTAAATCCAGAACTTATTGAAACTCCTAAAACACCACTTTTCGATTTTCCTTTTTTTGTAGTTATAATAATTGCACCATTAGCTGCTCGAGCTCCATATAGAGCTGCAGCTGCAGGTCCTTTTAAAACATTTATAGACTCTATATTCTCTGGATTTATTTCTGAAGCTCCATTTCCATAATCCACATCCTGGGTTCCAGATCCCGAAGAACCTACGATTTCATTACTAATAGGCGTTCCATCGACAATAAATAATGGAGAATTCCCATTAATATTTAAAGAAGCATCTCCTCTAATGGAAACCCTAGCCGAGCCTCCTAAACCAGAAGGGCTATTGGTTATTTGCAAACCTGCAACTTTACCAGAAATTCCATTAAGAAGATTCGGCTCTCTAGCTGAAGTAACTTCATCAGAATTTAATTCCTGTGAAGCGTATCCTAGAGATTTCTTCTCTCTTTTAATACCTAAAGCAGTTACCACCACTTCATCTAATGATTCAGAACTAGAAAGTAATGTTATTACGGCAGAAGTTTTTCCGGAAGTTTCAAAATCTTGGGTCGTATATCCTACAAAAGATATTTCGAAAATTTCATTTCCTTGGGATAATTGAATTTCGAAATTACCATCAAAATCGGTAGAAGCACCATTGGAACTTCCTTTTATAACAATTGAAGCTCCTGGCAAAGGAACTTGATTTTCATCTAGCACCTTCCCTGTAAACGTAGTTTGGGAATGGCTTATGGTAATAGCAAAAAGTGCGGTTACCACTACAAGTAGCATTTTTTTCATTTTTTTTTCGTATTTGTAAACTTTAATTAATTAATATGAGGCAAATATCTTTGAAATAAGTTAAAACAAAACCCTATTTGTATTATGTAATTGCTACCTAATCGTTAAAAATGTTAATAAATAGTTAATTCAAAATATTTACAAATAGTTAACTATTTGTAAATGATTTTTTATAGATTTCACTTATGATGAAAAAAATATATTTCTTAAAAAGCTGTATATATTTTTATTTATTATTTAATTAAAACCCTTAAAAATTATATATGTTTGTACCTGAAAAACAGTATGTATGAAAGATTATCTTATTGGAATAGGAAAGCGTATAAAAGACATTAGAAAAACCAATAACAAAACAATAAACGATATTGCCATTAAAGCTGGTGTTACTAATGGACTTATTTCTAGAATAGAGAATGGCAGAACTATGCCTTCATTACCTGTCTTGTTAAAACTTATTAGTTCTTTGGAAATTGAGGTTACAGATTTTTTTAAAGGAATGCCGCAAATAAATAATTCTAATTTTATTATTTCTAGAAAAGAAGAAAGTGCTATTATAGAAAAAGAAGATGAAGCTATTGGTTTTGTATATAAATATCTTTTTGGAAAACAACTTTCTTCTTTAGGTTTTGAATCTGTTTTATTAGAAGTGGCACCTAATTCTAAAAGAGAGAAAGTAACCACTGATGCTTATGAGTTTAAATACATATTGTCTGGTGAATGTTATTATATAATAGGTGAAGAAGAGGTGCTTTTGAAAGAAGGAGACTCTATTTTTTTTGATGGAAGAATCCCACATGTACCAGTAAACAGAGCTAATTATTCTTCAAAAATGTTGGTTATTTATTTTTTTGTATAAAAAACAAATAACCAATACATTCTCATTTATTAACTTAAAAGAATTTTTTTAAGCTCTACTAAGGAATTTAATATGTAAGTTGGATTTGCAGATTCCAATTGTTCTCTTGTATGGGCTCCAGTTGTAACACCAACTGTTATACCGCAAGAAGCATTTTTCCCTTCTTCAATATCAATTATAGTATCCCCAGCTTTTAATACGTTGCCAGATTCAGCGATACCAAGAATTTTCATAGCTTCAAAAATCATGTCTGGATTTGGTCGACCTCTCTCTACATCATCAGCAGTTATTACGGCATCATAATGAGTGCCTAATTTCCATTTCATTTTATTTAATAATAATTGTGCAGTGTATTTATCGTATCCAGTATTTAAGGCTACTTTAATATTGGCATTTTTAAAATCTATAATTAAATCTTCTACACCATCATAACTGGTGATATCTAATTTATTATAAGCTTCACTTAACATATCCTTAAAATCATCAAATACAATAGCGGCAATTTCATTAAAATTCTCAACATGAATCTCTTTTAAAATATCTTTTATGGCCTGGTGTTTTTCCTTTCCGGCACCAAACTCCAAAACAAAGTCCAATGTTAAATGATATCCTTTTTTATTAATAACTTTTTGTAAAGTTTTGTAAACCACATTATCTTCATCTACAACAGTTCCTGCCATATCAAAAATGATTAATTCTATATTTTGCATATTTATAAATTAAAAATTGTATTTATGTTTTGTTTTGAAAAACCAGCACTTCCAGTCATTCCTTTACCACCTATTCCTGTAATAATATGGATATTTGTCCCAATGGTATTTTGATACATATCTGAATTTTTACACTGGGAATACATGCCAAACCATCGGCGTTGAATCTCATAATTTGGTAAATCTATTATCTTCTTTGCCTCATGAATAATAAAATTATCAATATCCATATTTAAGCCAAAACCTAGATTATCCATTTCAGAAGCATTGGCATATTCATGTGAATCACCTAGTATAATAGAACCATCATGCGCTTGCTTGAATAGAACATGAACGCCCCATTTTTTTTCTAAGGTCTCTTTATTTTCGTTAGCTTTAATAACACTGTATGAAGCACATTCCTCAAAAGCTTCATAACGTCTTATTGAAAGTCCCGTTAAAATCGATCCTTTTAAGCTATAATTTTGTTGTGGTTTTGTAGCCATCATTTGTAGTTTTGAAACTACTAAATCACTTTCTTCAAAAATTGATGGGTAAAGCGTTTTAAAATCACTTCCATTACAGATTATTACTTTTGAAGCTATAAAAACTGAACCTGTAGCTAAAGTCATAATGACGCCATTAACCGTTTCATCACAGTGCACTACTTTAGCGTTAAAAAACAAATCCATACCGTCTTCTATCAAAAAAGCATGAAGTTTATTTATCATTACTAGTGGCTCAACAATAACTTCCTCTGGAAAAAATAAGCCTGCTTGAACATAATCTTCTCTAAGACCACTGTATTTATTCAAGCATTCATTTTTTGTTATGAGTTTTGAACTATAATTATTGGATTTATTGATTTCAGCCAACTCTTCTAAAAGTTCAACTTCTTCATAATTTGAAGCTAAGTAAACAGAACCTTCTTGACGAATTGATATATCAAATTTAGACTGAATGTCTTTATATATCTTAAGGCTTTCTCTTCCATATACCTGCCATTTTGTGTTCATTCCAGATGGCACTACTTGCCCAAAATTACGGACTGTGGCTCCTTGAGGAGACTGGTCTTTTTCTAAAATAGCCACTTTTAAACCACTTAGTTTTGCATGATAAGCATGAAATGTACCCAAAACACCACCACCAACAACAATTAAATCGTATTTGTCTTTCATTTGTTTAATTTTTTTTTCGGAGGCAAATTCAATGCCTAATAATCGTTCTTGGCTAGTTTGAAAATTTTATTAATAGGTATTTTATAAATTATATAGCATAAATTTCACTTTGAACATAACTACTTTCTTTTTTATGCTTTTTAGTAAAATAGATTAGAGAAACGACAGAAATTATAGTTCCGATTATGGAAATAAAATAAGTGCCTTTTACAAAAAAATGAAGCCAAGAAATGGTGTTCTGTCCAAAATTCTTATAAAGCAAAACAGCCATACTTCCTAAATATCCAAAAGCATCAGCAATGTAAATCAGATAACCAGCGTTTCCTTTAATACGAAATGTCGCTATCATTCTGTCGAAGAAAATACAATTAAAGGGAACATAACAAACATATAAACCAAAACCAGAACTTATCATCCAAAACATCGGAGATGTTATTCTCATTTGAAATAATAAAGTAGATATACCTATAGAAATTGTACCAAAAATTAATAAATAATGGTATGAAATAAATGCTTTAAGATTGTTTTTTACAAATCCTAAGCTACCAATAATTAATAATACCAAAACAGCAATAGGAATTTCTGAAACAGTGTATACAGATGTATTGCCTTCAAAACCTATAGCGTCCCAAATTTCTCTTGAAAAATTATCTCTAAAATCGCGCAAAGCAGTTAAAAAAACATAGAAGATTACCAATATCACTATTGGAAAAAAAAACTTTTGAAATACTTCTTTCCTATCCTTAGAGGTCATGGGCTTTCTTTCTGCTCGTAATAATTTATCTTCAGCAGTTGGCTTAGGCATTTTATTTAATAATAGTGCAAAAAAAGTAAAAGGAATTATAAAAATTGCTCCCGTAACTGCTGGCATCCAAAATTGAGAAACATGCCAACTATCTATTACCAAAAGACCGATTGACTTAACAGCACCACTTGAGAGTATAAAACTAGAGCATAAAGCAACACCCAACAATTCTGTAAATTTTCTTCCTTCTAAATATGAAAAAACAACGCCCCAAACCATACCTAAGGCCAATCCGTTTAAAAACATAAATAGGAAATTATATGGTAGAGGAGTTAATGCAAATAATATTAAACATACTTCAGCAAAAACTATCATTCCTAATAAATAATAAATTCGTTTATTTGGTTTTAATTCAGAAATCAGTTTTATACCCAAAAACTTGGAAAGCATATAGCCCAATACCTGAGTAATGATTAAAATTATCTTATAGTCAATGTTCCAAAACGAAAGGTTTTCGTAAGTAGCCACGGTAAATGGTTTGCGAAAAGCATACATACAAAAATAAGTGCCAAACGAAGCAAATGCACCGTATAATAAAAATTGAAAATCTTTTTTAGTTAAATTCAAAATAAAATATATTTACTATTGGTAAATAATTAATTTACAATATTCATAATTTAATCACTATTAGTAAACTTTTGTATATTATATGATTGTTATAAAAAGATTAAGAAAAAATACTTATTTGTAATTTGAATAAAATACTTACATAATCACTGAGCAAAAAACACCTAGTGTTAAAAAATGGACGTGTACAAGCGGGTTACGCTTGTGGAGAAGTCTTGTTTAGTCAAAAGTCATCTTCCTCAAAATGTCATTGTATTATTCACATAATTGGTGAGAGACCAGGATCCGGACATCATAATTTTTCTGCTTATTTGACCGTTGCCCAATCAACCATTTGGAAATCAAAGGGATTTGTTAATCATAACATTTCCAGAGTAGTTTCTGGTATTTCAGACACTGCTTACAATCCTAAAGAAGCAATTTTTGAAATATTATTAATGAATTGTTTTTAATTCATAGATAAAAACGTAGACAATTATAAAACAATTTACAAGATTGTATACGAGATAGCCCCTTATGGTATAATGCAATATCATGGACAAATCGTTTTACGCAATTAAACCTTAACTTAATGTCAAAACTTCCAAAAGGCATCTTATTTTGAACTTTAAAGTGAAACTCATATATGAAATCAACAAAATTTAGGTTTACACTCAATTTCAGATTTGTTGAAGAAATATTGAAGTTGATATTAGTTTAAGTTGATAAGATTAATTTCTCGTAAATTTAATTTATTATTGATAAATGCAACAGAACCCGCATTCAAAAACATGCCAAATAATACTGCTTTAATATCTATGCTATAAAAAAATCTTGTGAAAATAATTTCACAAGATTTTTTTAGATTTTCCTAGACTCAATATGCTGTCAAAAATACAATGTGAACTATTTTTTTTGTATCTACTTTAGGACATGTTTTATTTTTTTAATGCTTTTTTAAGATTTGCCTTTTTTGATTTAAGTGTTTTTTCCGTATCACTTAATTTACTTTTCACTTTTTTGATTACACTTTTCTTAGCGTCTTTCTTCTTTGCTTTTTTTAACTTGTCTTTAAGATCGTCTACTTTTTTAGCCGTTTTCTTTACTTGTTTTTTTTCTGCTATCATCTTTTTGTTACTTTTTTTGATTTTAGTCGACTTACTTTTAGCCGACTTCTTTTTCTTTGTTTTATCTTTAACAGAAGTAATAACTTCCTCCCCCTTGTCCAATTTAATATTCGCAACTTCAACTGTATTTTCTTTTTCAGCCGTTACTTTTTTTTCGGTTAAAGCTGGAGCAGACGTTTTTGCGGTATTTCTTCCTACTGCTGCTTTTATTGGAGCAGTAGTGGCTGCAACTTTCCGCACTGTTGAACTTGTTGTTTTTTTAACAGGAGTTTTATTTACTGCTGCTTTACTAATTCTTTTTGTAACTGAAACTACTGGCTTTGAAGGCGTCTTGCTCATTACTTCTGACCCTTTTGCTAAGGAATTATTTTTGTTAATAGTATTATTTTGGTTATTCATTCCTATATATAATTTACAATTTATTTACACAAATTTAACAATAAATTTACATAAATTTATTGTTAGTGCTTTTTTTTAATATTTATTTAAGATAATAGGTGTTCTGGATTTATAATTGTATAATATTAAAAACTTACACCATTATGAGATACTGCCAAAAAAAATAACTGATGTGCATAAAAAACTATAGTGCTGTTCCTTACTAACAATTCAAGCTTTAACTGAAATAAAATCTTCAAGATGATTTGCTGATTGGCATTAAAACTTTTGATGCTCGTTTTTATAAATTTTCAATTAGTAAGAAGCAAAACATTACTGATAACCAAAATGTTTATTTACTAAATAAAAATAAAAACACCTATTACTATTTAAGAAAATGTGTGGCATTAATATTTTAAAACTATATTATACTCTTGGTCTAACGATAATTTTTTCTACATATGTGTTTTGACCGAACCCATACGAACCAACTTCCACTACCCCGCTATTTACTTTACTTTTACAACTATTGATTGAACAAAGTGAAATACAACTAAAACAGTTAACTAAATTTGCCGATACTAAGTGAAAACAAAAAACCTATAACTACTAAATATCAGGTTCTATATGAAGCAAGGACAGAAAAAATGTCGAACATTTTACAATTAGAATTAGAGAAATTTGATTCAATATTATAAATGTTAATGATTATTTTAGATATCAATATCAAACAAGTTTTGATGTTTATAAATAGCACTTTTTCATAAAGTTAATATAATATTTGGTTAACCCTGTGTTTAAAAAAAAAATCGACTTTTACACTATATTTAAACTTAGTAAATGTTTGAGTTAGTTTAGTTTTTAAAACCGATGTCTTATTTTAGTTTGAGATAAGCATCGGTTTTTTAATTAAATTTAAAAAAGAGTTCGTTCCATAAGCTATTTTATCTCATTTTGTAGTACTTCGACGTGTGCTATTTGGTGGTTTGTTTCTACTTTTTTTCATAACTTAACTTTGTTTAAAACATAATATTAAAAATGATGTTTAAAAAGTACTTAATTATTTTTATCTTTTTTTGTGGCACCTACTGTTTTTCTCAAACAACATTTGAATCCGAATCTCAAAATTACATGAATCTCATGCAGGGTGCCATTTACCCATTCCAGTTTTCAATTACAACATTAACATCTCAAATGCCTAAATGGAATTTCAGCTATTCTAGTAGTTATGGAGAGCGAGTAAATGGTCCTTTTGGTTATGATGGTATTGGTCAGCAATTTTCAATAAAGGGCTATTTAGGAAACCGTTTTACATTATATGGCAATGCTACTTTAGGAATAATAGATGACCAGACTATTAATAGTGCCCAACAATTAGAGGTCATACATGATGTTATTGGTGGTAAAGAAAATTTAGGTTTTCGCATGGGAGTAGGTTTAGGCGCTAGACGTAATTTTGATAGTGAAGCGGCAATATTTAGCAGATTAACTGCTTCATACGACAAATTATATTGGCGTTTGGGAGCGAATCTTATTTTTGAAAAAGCATTTGGTACGAATAAAGATGCTTTAGACATAATTACCAGTATTGGATTTCAATATCGTGTGTTAGAAAATCTCTTTGCTGGTGCAGAGTTTGTTGGACAAGACTTAGAAGGGTTTTGGGAAGAAGATGAAGCAGAGGGAGGTGCGCGAATATTTTTTGGACCCTCTTTAAATTTTAGCCCTAAAAACTCTAAGTTTATTTTTTCGGTAGCTGGCGGGCCTGTTATTTATGCAACACGAAGTGAACTGCCACAGTCAAACTTGGACGAAAATTTTTCATTAAAAAACGGTTTTTCAATTAGAGGTATACTGACTATTAATTTATCTAATTTTAAAAAGAGTTAAAATTCAACTTATTTGGAATAATTATTTATTTACAATACCCTAAATACGATTTAAAATATAATGAAAAAAACAATTTATAAAGCTATCTATGTTGGTTTAACTATTTGCATAGTAGCCTGCAAATCCTATACAAATCGAAACACTTCAAATACTAATGAAGTTTCAAAACATTATAGCACATACGATACAAGCGATTTAAATGGCACTTCCCTACCCGTTTTAATGCCATATAATCGTATTATTGATCCTGTTGGAACGGTTGTTTCTTATGGACACCCAGATTTGGAAAACCATAGCTTAGATATTCAACCAATTCCAAACACAAACTTTTTAGCTATAGAAGATCGATACGGTATTGCTATTTTGAATAATAAAACAAATAAAATTGTTAGCCGGTGGGCTTATCAAGACCATCCTGAATACAAAAACTTTATGAGTACCTATTCTGGTATTCAAGTTTTAAAAACAAATGATACAATAGAAATATTTTGGAGTGCCGATGATAAAAACAATAAAATGGCTAAAGTATTTAAAGCGACTTGGGATGATAAAAAAATCGAAATCGCTACTACTTTTGATTTTAAACCTATAGACGATGCGCCTTTAGCATTGCCTAATGAATTGGCAATTAACTTAGAGAACGGAAAACTATTTTTATACGTTGTTTTAAACGGAAACAACACACTAGAAAAAATTGATTTAGAAACCAAAGAAACTGTTTGGTCTGTTTATACGGGAGTTGCCCCTTATGGTATAACTATTAATAATGATAAAGCTTTTGTGACCAATTGGGCTGGAGATATCCCAACTACAGATTCTAAAAAAGAAACAGCTGGTGTACCTTATGGAAAAGCTTTTATAGACCCACAAACAGGTTCTACATCTTTCGGCTCAGTATCTGTTATTTCAATTAAAGATGGACAACTTATTAAATCCATTTCGGTTGGTAGTCACCCAAACGATATCATCCAAAGTAATAGCAAACAGCATATTTATGTTAGCAATGGTAATACTGATAATGTGTATGTTATAAATCCGAAAACTTTAGAAGTTGAAGAGATTATTTCTGTGAAAATTGATGAAGGTGAAGAGGGGTTTTTAGGAGATTCTCCTAATGCATTGGCCATTAGTCCGGACGACACAAAATTATATATTGCGAACGGTATGGATAATGCATTGGCTGTTGTGAAATTAGGGAACGAAAATACAGAAAGTTTTATTGAAGGTTTTATTCCTACCGAAGCCTATCCTGGAGGGTTAACCATTTATAACAATACCCTTTTTGTAACGAATTTAGAAGGAGAAGGTGCTCGGGTAAACAGTTTAGAAATGAGTAATGCCGACGCTATTACAAAAAATGTAAAAGCAGGTGCTTACAATTCGCATCATCAAAAAGCAACCATTTCAATAATCCCAATCCCTAATTCTGAAAAATTAGCTGACTATACTGAACGCGTAAAATCTCAAATGCTTAATTTCAGAATTGAGCTTGCTAAACTTTCGCCTCGTAAAAATCAGCCAGCACGACCAATGCCTGAGCGTATTGGTGAACCTTCAGTATTTAAACACGTGATATATATTATTAAAGAAAATAGAACATACGACCAAGTTTTAGGCGATATGGCTGAAGGCGATGGCAATAGCGATTTATGCATTTTTGGAGACAGCATTACTCCAAATCAACATAAACTTGCCAAAGATTTTCTTTTAATGGATAATTATTATGCGTCTGGTAAATGTTCTGCTGAAGGTCATCAATGGACAGATGCCGCTATGGTTTCAGATTATGTTGAAAAAAATGTAAGAGCTTGGTTTAGAAGCTATCCTCACGTTCAAAATGATGCTTTAGTATATAACCAAAAAGGATTTATTTGGAATAATGCTGCCGATCATGGTAAAACAGTTCGTATTTACGGTGAAGCTTGTGAACCAAATGTGGATCCTAATTTAAGTTGGACAGATATTTACGAAAATTACAAAGCAGGTAAAGCATTAGAATTTCATAATACAACAACTATATCTAGAGTTGAGCCTTTTTTATCTCAAAATTTTCCAGGATCAGATTACCTTAAAGTTCCAGACCAAATCAGAGCCTCCGCTTTTATAAAAGAATTAGAAGAATATGAAAACATGCCTGGAGATCAATTTCCAGAATTGTCTGTTATGGCATTATCGGTTGACCATACATCAGGTACCAGACCCGGAATGCCAACGCCAAGGGCCATGGTCGCGGATAACGATTTAGCATTGGGACGTATTGTTGAAGCTGTTAGTAAAAGTAAATTTTGGAAAAACACCGTTATTTTCGTAACCGAAGATGACTCCCAAGCTGGATGGGATCATGTATCTTCATATAGAACAACAGGGTTTATTGTAAGCCCTTACAGCAGATTAAATAAGACTATAAAAACAAACTATAACCAAACATCTGTGGTTAGATCTATTGAACAAATTTTAGGAATTCCTCCAATGAATTTAATGGATGCTACAGCTTTACCCATGTTTGATTGTTTTCAAAACACACCAAATTTAGAACCATTTAATTTTATTGAAAACAACATTCCTTTAAATGAAATGAATCCCGATTTAAGTGAATTAAAAGGAAAAGCATTATCATATGCCAAAGAATCGATGCGTCCAGAATATGACCATATTGATTCTGGTATTGATGATGTTTTAAACCGCATTATTTGGTATAGCATCAAAGGAAAAAAGAAATATCCAGCTGCTTTAGCAGGTCATGATACTGATGACGATGATGATTAAAATTTAATTAGGAAGGACTTCATTGAATTTTGAAGACCTTCTTGAAAACCTTCTCTATTTTAGATTTAGGACTTCCTTAATTTTATGAAATACCTCATTGTTTTCATAAACACCCGAAAAAACATCTGATTTTGGCCCATAAGCGAATATAGGTACCATTATACCTGTATGATCGTATGTTGAGAAATCGCCTTCTATCACATTGTCTTTCAAGTTCCCTTGTGGAATACTTAAACCAGAAGTTTCATGATCTGCAGTTATTATAACGAGTGTGTTTTCATGTGCATCAGCATATTTAATAGCTTCGGTAATAGCTTTATCGAAATCAATAGCCTCTGTTATAATACCTGAAATATCATTTCTATGACCAAAGGAATCTATTTGTGCACCTTCAACCAACAAAAAAAAGGGTTTCTTTTGATTGCTTAAAAACGCCATACCAGATTTAGTCGCTTCAGCAAGCACATTGCTTCTACCTGATTTTATACTAGGCACACCTTCTTCTGAAAAAAAGTAACCAACCTTATTGCTTTTAGTTAAACCCATGTCATCTAGTTTATTTACAAGCGTAAAATTAGAATCATGAATTGTGCTCAAAAAATTAGCTGAGCCACCACCCATAAATAAAGACAACTTACTTTTAGATAAATCATTTATAATTCCAGTCGCCATATCTCTATCTAACTGATGTGAGTAAAAGGCAGCTGGAGTAGCTCCAGTAATATCATCTGTTGTAATAAAACCCGTATTATATTTATACCTATTTAGTAACTCGCTAATGTTTTCAATTGGCGCTCTGTTTAAATCCATGCCAATAGACCTATTATATGTTTTCTCACCTGTTGCAATGGCTGTTCCCGCAGCCGCTGAGTCTGTCGTAAAATCATCGGCGGATTGCGTTTTTAAAAACCCTATAGATTTAAGTTGTGTAAGACTTAAATTTCCTCGATTCGATAAGGTTGCAGCAGATATTTGAGATAAACCATACCCATCTCCTATCATTAAAATAATATTTTTTACTTGACTGTTTTTCTTATCCGAATGATACGTTGGCTTATAGACTTCGGAATAAAATGAATTTTCAGAAATTCTATCTGGTAATGAGAAAATATATTTTGATGCCTCAAAAGGCATATCCGTATTAATAAAATCTACCCCTAGTTCTGCAAAAGCTTTCCAAGCAGTTTTAGAATCTGGACAACCCCAAAAGCGAAATGGTTTTTTAAAGCTATGAGCTTTTTTAATAATTTGAGATACTTTATTATAGTCTTCTTTAGTTAACCGTCCCTTACCGTTCCATTTAGAGAATTTTGAAAAAGGCAAACTTATTAAACCTACTTTATTGAAGGATTCTTCAGAAATAGGTTCTAAATTTTGATAATCAAACTTTATGTAAAAAGGATAATTAATATAGGCTTCCGGTTTGGGTTGATTTCCTGAAATTACAAAAGAAATATTTTCAGAATTTATAAGATATGGATACGACTCTAAAACATTTACAATTGATTTTAATGTAGATATAGCCTCCGATTTAATATCAATAAGTAATTGAACCTGTTGATTTGATTTGGGATTTAATTTAAATGTTTTTTGAAGTGGTTTTAAATAAAGATTTTCAATAGTATTAAATGGTGCTATGCCCTCTTCACTATGCGTAACAAAAAGACTGTCATTTTTCAAAAACACATCAACCTCAATAGAGTTTAACCCACAAGCATAAGCCGTCCAAAAAGGAACTTTTTGCTCGTAATCGTTATGTGAATGAATTTTTGCAGTTAAACCTGTTTCTTGGCCAATGGCTGCTTTTAATATAAAAAACAGCACAGTAAACACTATTTTATTTAGGGTATTCATACACTTTAATTTTTATTATTTCATAGTTAAATATTGTATAAAATTAGTGTTATTTAACACTTAAATAAATGTATCCTACTTCTTTATTTTTTAACATAAGCGCTATGTTAATTTTAAAACCCTTCCTTAAAATTTAAAAACAATCTGATTATTAGAATTTTACTATTAGTAAACTTTTTTATATCACAATTCAATTAACACCCTGTTAACAGTAGTAACATTAACTATACACATATATAAAATTTTATTAATATTCAATTTACAACGCTGAAAAAATCTCCATCTTTCTTTGCATAAAATTAAACCAAACAAAAAGTATGAAAAAAATTAAATTCTTATTACTGACACTTTTGGTTAGTATATCAAGTATCTCTTGGGCTCAAAAGGAAATTGAGGGTATTGTGATAGATGACCAAAATATACCCTTATCTGGAGCAAATATCTTAATTAAGGGAACAACAAACGGAGTATCTGCGGATTTTGATGGAAATTTTAAAATTGGGGCTAAAATTGGAGATGTTTTAGTAGTTTCTTTTTTAGGAATGAAAACTAAAGAATTTATCATTAACAATTTAGAAACTCTAAAAATTATTTTAGAAACAGATGCATCTCAGTTAGATGATGTAGTAATTGTTGGCTACGGAACACAAAAGAGGAAAGATGTAACTGGCGCTATTGCTTCCATAAAGAGCGAAAGCTTTAATAAAGGGGTTGTGGCCAATGCGGGGCAACTTTTACAAGGTAAGGTATCCGGTGTTAATGTTACCTCTGCAAGTGGAGAGCCCGGGGCGTCACAAGATGTTATTATTCGTGGTGTAGGTAGTTTACGTTCAGGTACAACACCCCTTTATGTTGTGGATGGCTTTGCGCTTGATAATACAGACAATGGTGTTGCTTCCAACCCTTTAAACTTTATCAATCCGCAAGATATAGAAAGTATCGATGTTCTTAAAGATGCCTCTGCAGCGGCCATTTATGGTTCTAGAGCTGCAAATGGAGTTATTGTAATTACTACAAAGAAAGGTAGTGTAGGTAAAACTAAAATGAATCTTTCTATATCTACGGCATTTTCAACATTGTCAAACAAGGTCGATGTGTTTTCTGCTAGCGAATTTCGTGAACAAGTTATTGCTGCAGGAGGTATATTAACTGACGGAGGTGCTAATACAGATTGGCAAGATGAATTAACAAGAACGGGGATTTCTAAAAACATAAACTTTTCAATGAGTGGTGGAACAGATAAATCCACATATGCCGCATCACTTGGTGTCGATGACCAACAAGGTATTTTTAGAAATAGTTATTTAAAACGTTATACTGGGCGTTTAAATTTAACCCAAAAGGCTTTAGATGATAAATTAAAAGTAGAATTCAATTTAACAGGCAGTAAAATTGATAATACCAGAGCAAATTCAAACGGTATTGTAAATAGTATGCTAAGTATGAATCCTACCGACCCTGTTTATACAAATGGAGAGCTTTCAACTAATTTAAGTAACGATATTGTTAATCCTTTAATATCAGAAAGACTTTATGGAGATTTTACTGATAACTACCGTATTTTAGCAAATATAGCACCTTCATTGAAAATTGCTAAAGGATTAACGGCTAAAGTAAACTTAGGTATAGATTATTCCAGTACGAACAGAGATGTTCAAAACAGACCTTATGCAACCGAAACGAATACAACACTTGGTTCCTTAAATTCAAGCACTACATTAAACAAGAATACGCTTGTAGAGAATACATTAACCTATGATTTTAGTCAGGGTTTGCACAGTTTTACATTGTTGGGAGGGCATTCCTTTCAACAAACAGAGGTAAGTCAAAAAAGTTTCTTTCTAGAAGGTTTCCCAGATAATGGTGTGGAGCCAAGATATCAAATTGAAACAGCTAGTGAACCAACTCAACAATCAGCCTATGCTACAAAAAATGAATTACAATCTTTTTTTGGTAGATTAAATTATTCCTACGACAGTAAATATTTATTAACTGCAACTTTACGGGCTGATGGATCGTCCAAATTTGGTGCCAATAACAAGTATGGATATTTTCCATCTTTTGCATTAGGTTGGAACATAAGTGATGAAGATTTTTTGTCGTCATCAGAAATAATAAACAATCTTAAATTAAGAGCAAGTTGGGGGCAAACCGGTAGTCAAGAAATTCCTTCAAAAATAACACAAGCTAGTTATACAGAGAGTAATACGGATGATGACACGTATCCTTTAACACCTGGCGCTAATGATCTAAGTAGTTATCCTTATGGTTCTATTTTCACACGTTTGGCAAACCCAAATATTCAATGGGAAGTTTCAGCACAAACCAACATTGGTTTAGATTTTGGTTTGTTTAATAACAAAATAACAGGTACACTAGAGTACTTTAATAAAGTTTCAGAAAATATTTTATTAGAGGTAACTCCGCCAGATCCAATACAACCGACGTCGAAATATTGGACAAATATTCCATTTATGGAAATTAAAAATAGTGGAGTTGAAATTGCTTTAGATTATCAAAGTGATCAAACCGGAGATTTCTCTTATAATATTGGGGGTAATATTTCATTAACAAAAAATGAAGTAGCAAATTCACCCTATAAAATATTAACTACAGGTGCGGCAATAGGTTCTGGACAAACAGGGGCTACAATAAATGGAGTTCTTAATGGAGAATCAGTAGGTTCTTTTTACATGCTCGAACACATAGGAATTGGTGCAGATGGTTTAAATGAATTTGCAGACAGAAACCCTGACGGTGAAATTAAAGATGATGACCGTTATGTAGCTGGAGCGGCTATACCAGATTATATCTATGCATTCTATTTTAATTTTAAGTATAAGAAATTTGATTTAGGTCTAAATTTTAACGGTGCAGGAGGTAATCAAATTTACAATCATGTGGCTATGACCATATTTAATAGAGGACAATTAGTAAATTCTTTCAATACTACTGATAGAGCAATTGAATTCCCAAATGAATCTGCATCAAACTCAAATACAGTTTCTACTCGTTATTTAGAAGATGGCGGTTTCTTAAGATTAAATAACGCAACATTAGGTTATAGTTTAGATCCTGGGTTACTAGGTATTGGAAATTTAGTAAACGATATTCGCCTTACTATAACAGGTCAAAACTTATTTATTATTACAGATTATAGCGGATTTGATCCTGAGATCAATACGGGTAGTGCCATTGATGGCATTCAAACTTTTGGTATAGATTACTTTAGTTATCCTAGAAGTAGAACAGTATTATTTGGTTTAAACGTAGCATTTTAATTTAAAAAAAAATCTTAAAAATGAAAAATAAATTATTTTACACAATTTTAGGTACGGTTTTGCTTTTTAACTGGAGCTGTACCGATTTAGAAGAAGAAGTGCTTGACGAATCTTTAAATGGAGCTGGTCAATCAGAAGCTATTAGTGGAGCAATTGCCCCTGCATATGGTAAAGTATCAAGGGTATGGAGACACACTAACTATTTTGGATTACAAGAAATAGCGAGTGATGAAGCTATTTTACCTTACCGTGGAGGGACAGATTGGTTTGACGGTGGTAAATTTTTAGCTACACATGCTCATACAATGACGCCTACAAATGATTTAGTAACGGATTCTTGGAATGAGGTCACACAAAATGTTTCTAGAACATTATCTGCTATTGAAGTATTAAAACCATTAGCAGATGCAGGTAATAAAGAAGCCGAAGGGGCCCTTTACGAAATGATAGCGCTTAGAGCATATTTAAACATGCTTATGTTAGATAGTTGGGGACTTGTTTTTCAAAAAGAATCGTCGGCCGACGTTTCCACAATCCTTCGCGGTCAAGATGCTATTGACTATATAGAAAATGAATTGTTATCCGTTGTAGACGTGATAAATACAACCAGAGGACCTGGAAGAATGACACGGGGTGCAGTTTGGGGCTTTTTGGCAAGATTAAATTTAAATGCAGCTGTTTATCGCGCCCCTACCGGAACGCCTAACTTTACGGATGCAGATATGGATAAAGTTATTTCATATACGAATAGTATTATTAGCTCAGGACAATATAGCTTATCCCCAGAATATTTTGACTTGTTTAATGACGATAACAATAGTAATCCTGAATTAATTTGGGCAGCAGACCAACGTGGTGTATTAGATAGAGAGCACAGTCGATGGACTTATTGGTCATTACCTGGTTCTTTATGGGGGCGACTTGAATTTCCTAGTTCAGATGGAACAGATGGCCCTGGTGTGACTTCAGACTTTTATCAAACTTGGGTAGATGCTTATGGAGCAGTTGATCCTGCTGATGCTGACCCTAGGTTTTATAAGAAAAATCAGCAAATCCCACCAGCACTTGAAGATCTTACAGGTTTTACGCCTTTAAATGATGAAGATCATTATTACTGTGCTTCAGCTGATGATTATGAATTTGACAATGGGATTATACGCGGTGTGCCGTGGGGACCAAGAAAAGATTCAAACGGAGCCTTTTTTACTTGTGATGGTGGTTTTAGAATTTATCCTGTAAAACAAATAAAAGGAAATGGTCCTGATAAAAATGTAGCTTATGTAGATCTTACAGAACAAATAGATTTTACTCTTGAAGGAAGAACACACCATGCAGGTTTCCGTTTTTCTAAATATGCGTTTAGCCGCACATCTCCTAACGCTAATAACTTCAGTAGTATAGATTTAGTGTTTTTACGTTATGCAGAAATTTATATGATGCGTGCAGAAGCCAAGTTAAGAAAGGGAGATGCAGCAGGAGCTTTATTAGATGTTAATACGGTGAGAACTTCAAGAACAGCTCGTACTCCAATCCCAGCTGCGCTTACTTCTATAAATTTAGATAGACTTTTCCAAGAATATGGTTTCGAATTCTATTGGGAAGGTCTTAGACGAACTAATCAAATTCGTTTTGGTCATTATGAAGACACCTGGACGGAAAAAACAGATACAAATGTAAAAAAAAGGTTATTCCCTATTCCACAGTCAGCAGTTGATGGCGCTTCTAACATTGAAGGTTACTTAGATCAAAACGATGGTTATTAATTTTTTTTGAGTTAGTTACATTATTATCTGAAAAAGCAGGCAAGATTTTAATTTTGTCTGCTTTTTTTATTTACCCATCTTTCAAAAAGTTCTGTATTATATAAAAATAACTTCAAACCTTAAAGTTTTTAAATCATTCCAACTATTTATACCAAAGGTCATTGTGCAATGGTAAAGTTAGCATCAGAATATGCATATATTCTTTGTCCTTCTGGAAGTGGCACATTGAAACCACTCTCTTTATCTCTAAATACTTTAATGTCATCGCGTAACGTTCTATCTGAAATTTCTTCACCAGTATATAATTCAGAAATACCTTCATTGAGAGTTCTTAACAACTCTTCAAAGCCTAACGACTTATTTCGGAAACAATAATCTAGAATATTATATCTCAAATGTGCGTGATTACTATTTGCCATTATTCTATTTTCTTTATTTCTTTTTGAATTACTTTAGTTATATTCTCAGGTATTTCTAATTCAGTAGCAAGCGCTGGCCATCGTGGAATTAAGGCTTGTACATCTTCAATAATTCCTTTAGGGTTCTTTATAGAAAATTCTTCAGCAATAGTAAGGACATCTTTAATTGTTAATGAATTACGCTTGCCATTAATGGATAAAGCTCTAGATATGGTTTTAAATGTAAATAGTGGATTGAGTGCATAGGTCAAATCATAAGCAGGCGCTAAATTCCATTTATTTTCTTCTCTATTATAAATAAAACTGTGGTTCTTCAAATGGTCATCCACATTTCTAAATACGACATTAAACACCATGCGCTTAAAGAGTTGTTGTAAATCTTTATGTGGCACTTCTAATGCTAATGCTACTTTGAAAACATTCTCGTAAGATGAATTTTCTGGTTGACTTTTAAAATCCCAACCTGTTAAACCGGTTACTGTGAGTACATGCAGTTTTTCACCGTGTTGTCTGTCATAGCGTAATGTGGCGAAATGCTTATTTTCAATAAGCTTGGAAGGCATCATATTCACTCCTGCTTCTTGCGCTAATAAATAATAGGCATATTCTACTTTTTCTTTGTTGTAGCCATCGCTATCATCGATATGCAGTTTTATTAAATAGTGATTGTAGTCTTCACTCGTTTCTCTATCACCAGCGATGATTTCTCCTGTTTCTTTACGCTCTGATATTAAGATTTTAGGTCTGGCACCACCTGCTGAAGTTCCTATTTTGAAAACATTTAATAGAGATAGTTCGCTTAAATCTTTACCTGAGGTATCATCTTTGAGCTTTAGTACCTTTTCTAAGATATTAATGACTTCATCAATGTTGACTTTTGGTGAATCGGGTAATTCTTTAATAGGTTTGTATTCTAGGGCCCCCATACCACGATCTGCTACATATGCTAATTGCTCTAAAGGTGTTACTTTTTGGATGCCTCTTGCTGTTAACCATTCTTGAAATATAATATTACCAAAAGTATCAGGTAAGGAATCGGCTATCATTGGTGGTAAACCTTGAAAGGTATTTTGTTGGTATTCGGTGAATACTTGTGCAGGTTTTGTGCGTTTGAAAATAAAAGGAAAGAGTTTTGAGTATTTGCCAGATTCCAAAAATTCAGGGTTGTATTGAAAAAAAGATTTACCCTGATCTATATCATAGCCCAACTTTCCAATTTCTTGGCCAAAAACAATTATATCTATGATTTTATCTCTAGCCATTTATTAATAGAGTGAAATATCGTTTTGATTTGTAATAGTCTTGTCTATTTCTTTGGTAATAGATTGCAATAACCCAAAGTGATTTGCTACTTTCAACACATTGTCGAGCGTGGCATTTTTACCATTCTCGATGTTTTGAATGGTTGTGCTTGAGACATCTAGCACTTCCGCAAGTTCGTCTCTAGAGAGCTCATTCGATTTACGGAGTGCCTTACACGCCTCGCCAATCTTGACTTTCACATCTTTTATTGTAGTTATCTTCAACATGTTATACCAATATAATGGCTAAATATAGTCATTTTAATTCATATTTACCATTATAACACTAAATATATTATTTATAGCATTACTATTCTAAGATTTGGCTGGATACAGAAATGGTCAGGTTTATATAAGCCAATCTAAGCATACACCAATAAACAAAGAAGGTGTCCGTGACGTAATGCCCTTGCTATTTGAATTAATAGAAAATGAAGAACACGCTAGCGTTAGAGCAGTATTAGGGCATTTTATTTTTGTGTACACACATCCATATATGGATGGTAATGGACGTATGGGAAGGTTTTTAATGAACGCTATGCTTGCCTCAGGAGGCTACCCTTGGACTGTTATCCCTGTTGAGGAACGGGATCAATATTTGAATGCCTTAGAGAGTGCTAGCTTTGGCCAAAACATAAAACCATTTGCAGAATATATTGCCTATTTGGTTAAAGCTGGCTTAAAGGGAACACCTATAGCTAAAATAGACTCTATAAATTAAATATGATTTGATTTGAGTTAAATTGACTATAATTTCTCATTGTAATGTTAAAGTTTTCATAAAAAGGGGCTAATTCGGGGTCACTAAATTTTAAGGGTCGTTTTAAGCCCTGTAAATGCTATAAAAATGAGAATTTGGATAGTTCCATCTTCTCCACCAAAAACCCCCGTGTTATCAATAAACACTGGGGTTTTATTTTTTGGTTGACAATTTAGTTGACAAAAATTACTTCTATATTAAATTTTCTGAGCCCTTTAAAATTTATTTTTTTAAATAGTTTCAAAAGACATATTTAGTCCTATAAAGCATAAAAATAATAAATTTGTCAATAACTTATTTTGCCATAAGTAGAGAAATATATTACAAATTTCATTAGATTAGGTTATGTAATGCGGATATAGACAATTTCCTGTGTGCAATTGTTGGCATTCATTATAAAAAATATGAAATTAGAATTTTTAGGACACGGACTTCATGATAACAATACTAACACAGTTGGTGATTGGCTCATAAGTACATTTAAAGATTCTGACTATTATTCATTCATTGGCTTCTCTGCGTTTACCAAAATGTCGGGTATAAATAGAATTAAGAATGAATTACTAATTGCTCAAAAAGAATTTAAATCATTAAAATTTTATCTTGGAATTGTAGAAAGCGGAACTTCAAAAGAGGCTCTGGAATTTTTCATTAATAATAATATTGAAACATACATATATTGTACTTCTGAAAATTTAATGTTTCACCCAAAAATATATTCCTTTGAAGGAAAATATAATTCTAGGTTTATTACAGGTTCTTCAAATTTAACAAGTCCAGGGCTTTTTAATAATATTGAAGCATCAACATTAATTGAATTTTCACATTCAGATGCACAAGGAAAAAAATACGTAAGGCAGTTTACTCAATACTTTTCAACCGTATTAAATAACGAAAATGAAAATGTACAACTCTTAACAAATGAAGTCCTACAAGACCTAATTAATTCAGGGTTTGTTTATGATGAATCTCAAACAAGAGATGATTTTGAATTTACTAAAAGAATTAAACAAAAGAAGAACAAAAAAGAAATTTTCAAGAGAAGAATTAGGTGAGCAAAAAAGTCTACAAAAATCAACTAAAAAATATGATTACGAACTAAGAATAACTCCAGAATATATTGAATCTTGGCCTAAGTTATTTGAAGAGTTTAAATCCTACAAAAACGAAAATTCACATTTAGGTTCTAAATATAGTGTTACTGTCCCTAGAGATTATAAAAATCCAACTCTATATGGCTGGTACAGAAAACAAAAAGTATTGTTTAAAAATAACTTAATCCCAAAAGAGCATCTAGAATTACTAAAAAAAGAAGATTTTTATTTTGGGGATGCACATAAATTGTGGCAAGAGTTTTTAGAAGACCAAAAGTTAGAATTATTAATGGAGGCTTTAATAGATGAAGAAGATATTAAAGTGAATCATAGATATGAATATAAAGGAGTTAAACTAGGTACTTGGCTTGTTGGCATAAGTCAAGCAAATAAAAAAGACAAAAAACTAGAATTACGTCAAAAAATAATTGATTTAGGTTTTTATATATCTGCGACTAGTAGAAATCCGATAGATTCCGCAAATAGATTTGTAATTGATTTACTTGATGCAAAAAATCCCGATAAAGCAAATTTTCAAAATCGTTTTAATGGTACAATTAGAGATAGAGTTGATGATATTCCAGAAGATATTCAACAAGACATTGTAGACGCATGGTTTTTACAATTTAATGAAGATAGACCTTTGGGAAGAATAAGAGAACGCCAAAGAGATCGAACAGACGAATGGAAAGAGTTTAGATATAATAAAAGACCATTGCAAAACCTAGATTAATTTCAATTTGCATTTCTAATATCAAATTTCGGTCTAAATTTCATTCGTTTTTAGGTTTTTAGTTGGTTTTAAGTTGGATAATCCTGTTTTTAACGTTCGTTT
>JBNMNO010000019.1:0-34219 GCA_051275695.1 Mariniflexile sp. | reverse complement strand
ACCGCTATAGTAAACGGGAAAATTTTACTTCCTGATGGAGATGTTACGATAATTAAGGAGATTGATGGAAATGCTACTTTTAGCCTTTATCAAAATGGGGTGCTAATTCCTAATTCTAGCAGAATCAGAACAACAAAAGTTAATACGGTAGATGTTTCTTTACAAGCAATTGCTACTGTTGCTGAAGGTGAAAATATTGAGGTAAGATGGAATATTGATGCAGGAACTTTATCTGTTGAAAATAGAGTTTTAAGTATAATTAAAATGAATTAAAATCCATTTTTCAAAAAGGTTATACAAAAAAGAGGAGGTAATAGTATTTAACGATGCCGCTAACTGGAAAAAATTGAGTGGTAATGATAGTAAGGGTTTAGGCTTGGTTTTGTAAACCAACCGCTCACCTTAATTAATTGTTTTTAAACTTCACTGGCTCATAAATTACACTCTTGTTTTAAGTCATTATGGGTCGTCCTGAAAAAAGTAGAAACTAAAAAATATTAATTATGTATGCACTAGTTTACCATTCAACTGCAAATTTAGATTTAACTGCTAAGGATGTTTCGAATATTTTAGAAACTGCACAAGATTTTAATAAAAAAAATAGTGTTTCAGGATGTCTTATTTATCACAATCATAGGTTTATCCAGATATTGGAAGGTGACAAAACAATATTAGAAGAACTTTATTTAAATATCAAAAAGGATAAGCGTCATTCTGAGGTTAAACTTTTATATAAATATTTTACAATAGAAAGAATCTTTAGAAAATGGAGCATGGCGTTCATTGATCTTAGCCCTGCAAACGAGAACATTAAGGATCGTAAATTATTCAAAACTAATTTGATTGCTTATTGGAACTTATTAGAGAGATCTGACCAGGCATCGGTAGTGTTTTGGAGAGAAGTAAAATCGATTTTAGAATAAAAAGACTTAGAGCAAAAAAGATAGTGCATTTGGCAGACCTTACTAATAACAGAGATGATAGCAATTACTATAGGTTATAGAAAATTGAAAGCTTTGAGCGTTAAAATGCCAAACACGCCATATTCAAATCGTTATAGCCATAAATTTTAACAGATATGAGAAAAAGATATACATTGATAGACAATAAAACTAATATGAGACATACTTATTCAAAATGGCAATGGGAATTAGTATTTACTTTAATCTTTATAGCTGGAATAACAACAGGTGTTATTCTTTTTTATTGGCTATAATAAAAAGTGAGACTTAAGAAAATAAACAAAACCTTAATAATATGAAAAAATGTAATTATCTAAAAACAGGCAAAGTAATTGTAATGTCTAGCGATGATTATAGACAAGAATACAAAACTGATTGCGGAATTAAGCACGTAAACCTAATGGAAAGAGTTTGGAACGGAATTGAATATGTTATAGAAAAACCTAACGGAAATTGTGTTTATTGCAAAAGTGAAATTGCTGTTATAGAAGATTAGCATTTTTTATATACAATATTGTGTTACAGTTGCGTATTTAACCTTAATGATTGGCGGAATTAAACACAACAAGGTGGATACATGCAGACCATTAGAAATCTCTTATTTTAACAAAAGAATCACTTTTTAATTTTAAGCACGCATGGTAACATAAAGTCCCCTAACAATCAAAATTTTTTGTGTTTTGGTGGCTTCACTCTTTTTATTCTGCCCCTTACTCAAAATAATAAAGCCACTAACTTTTACGCTAATGACTTTTTGGTTTTGTTTTGGTTATATTTTATAAAAATCGGCTTATCAATACATAAAAGTTAAAGAGCCTTACTTACCCGTTGCTTATCGAAAAATCGTAAACCATTAGTTTTTTTTTAATAACTTTAATTACGTTTTTTTATTATTAATATAGTCTCTCCATAAAGAGTGAAGTTCCGTGGTTGGTTTATTCACTCTTTATTGTTTTGGCTAATTTTTTGAAAAATTGGCTTGTCAATACATAGTGGTTACAGAGCCTTACTTAACCGAGACTCATCGAAAAACTCTAAATCATTAGTTTTTTTTTAATATTTATGCACTTTTTATAGCCATAAATTTTAATAGATATGAAAAAAAGATATACGTTGATAGACCATAAAACTAATATGCGACATGCTTACTCAAAATGGCAATGGGAATTAGCATTTACTTTAATCTTTATAGCTGGAATAGCAACAGGTGTTCTTCTTTATTCTGGGATATAGCAATGTAGATATATGCAGACCATAAGAAATCTCTTATTTTAACAAAAGAATCACTTTTTAATTTTAAGCACACATGCTAACACGAAGTTCCTTCTACCAAACATAATTATTTGAATTTTGGAGGCTTGTCGTAAATAGAATAGGTGTTTAGTAAACCGTGTTAATGGAAGAGAAATACCTGCTAGCACCACTGTTTTTAAATCTTCATTCAAAATACACAAGATTTAAAAATTTAAGATGCCCCTTACATCTTTACAATTTGAGCATTAAACATAAACGTTTCTTGCCAACGTTCAAAACGGGCATCAAATTTATCTGAAAAAACAAGGTACTGGCATCTGCCAATACTTTCTGGTGTTCTTGTTACTTCTGCCAAATTATTATTTCTAAATAGAAATTCGGCGTCTTCAACGATATACATCTGTAATTTATTCAAATTGATGCCATTCAAATAAAAAATTCTATTTAAACGCTTAGGTGTAGCAATCACTATATCCGATCCTAAATAAAGCTCTTCGCGTTGCAATTCAAGATTATGCTCTTCGTAAGCGCAATATACTCGTAAATCGGTACCACGTTTGTAGGTGTTAAAAATTTCAGCAAGGTCTAAAGCTGCCTGTTTGTCCTTTACAAAAATTAAGGCGCGAGGCGCATCTTCAAATTCGTTTTTTAGTTTATTAATAACACTTATTACAATGCTTGTTGTTTTACCCGCATTTTTTGGCGCAATTACAAATAAATTAGTGCCCCCTTTAATTTTAGAAAGAATTTCTTTTTGAAGTGGATTGGGCTGCACGATACCTTGCGCTTTTAAAGTATCTTTAAGTGGTTCTATTAATTTTTTAAAAAACATAGTATTTTTTAGAGTGTCAAAGATACTCTTTTAAAAATCCTTTAGCGAATTACATAAAAACAAAAAAAGGTATCCATTTCTGAATACCTTTTATTGTTTTTAATAAGTCTGTATTAAAACTCTAAATCTGAAACTAAATCGAATTCATCGTAAATAGCTTTATCTTTTAAGTCATCAAAAAAGCTTGTAGAACCATAACGAACATCGTATTTTGTTCTATCCACTTTTAAAGAAACCGTTGCTTTATTTCCATATATGGAGATAGTAAATGTTATAGGATTTGTTTTTCCTTTAATAGTTAAGTTACCAGTAACATTGTATGCGTTTTTACCAGAAGCAGTAACTTTGTTAAACACTAAAGTTGCTGTTGTGTTAGTTTCGACGCCAAAAAAATCATCCGATTTTAAAT
Organism: Mariniflexile sp.; assembly: GCA_051275695.1. Taxonomy (GTDB): domain Bacteria; phylum Bacteroidota; class Bacteroidia; order Flavobacteriales; family Flavobacteriaceae; genus Mariniflexile. The sequence goes on along the minus strand of JBNMNO010000019.1, from coordinate 30,762 downwards.
GGCCTTCAAGTTTTGCTTTTCCACCACCTTCTAAATCGGTAACGGTTATGCTTGTCATATCTATTACAACCTCGCCGCCTACTAATTTACTCTCGTCGAAAGTTAAAAACCCAGATTGAATACTAATAATTCCTTCGTGAGAACCGGTTACTTTATAACCTTTCCACACTACTTTACTTTTATCTGTTTTAATTTCTTTTTTTTCTCCTTCAATATTAGAGAAAGAGAATGCTGTAAAAGCCACTAATGCTACGATTACTAAATTTTTAATTGTTCTTTTCATTTGTTTCTATTTATTATTTTAAACGGTCAAAAATATCATTCCTAGAAGGATTTAATAAAATTTTAACCTTTTTTTATGAGTATTACTTTCCTTTTTAATTAGGACCCGTAATAAAATTTTTCTTTTATAATTTTACCGTTTTTCCAATCTTGAACTGCCACCTGCGTGTAATTTTTAATGCCCCAATCTTTATGGGTATAATCAAAATGCCATTCAACCATTGTTGTATTTTCACCCACTGTAACCTTTAAAGGTTGTGCGCCTCTAAACTCAGTAATGGCAGCGAAAAATTCTTCTTCACGTTTTCTATTGGCTTCTTTGCCAATAACTTCTGGGGTATCGTTTTCCTGCATTACCACCTCATCATCATAAAATTCATCAAAGGCTTCTAAAGCTTTTCCTTGAAGAATCATATCATTAATGGTACTAATTTTTTCAATTAACATATTCATAATTTATTTTTAATTATTAGGATACAAATATCTGAAACAAGTTTCGTGAAAAAAATAAGGTAGATTATGAAATAATGTTAAACTAGAATAACATTTACTGCTCCATAATAAGCTCACTCTTTATTTTACTAAGAAATTCTTTAGTAATACCAAGGTATGAGGCAATCATGTACTGAGGGATACGTTGCTCTATTTTAGGATAGAGCTTTCTAAAATACACATATCGTTCTTTAGCTGAAAGGCTAAAACTTCTAACAATACGTTTTTGAGAAGCCACAAATGCTTTTTCTATAATTTGTCTAAAAAAACGTTCGAGTTTAGGGATTTTGGCATATAATTCTTCAATAATATCATGCGAAAACATAACTAATTCAGTATGCTCTAAACATTGTACATTAAAATCGGCAGGGGTTTGGTCAATAAAACTTCCTATATCGGCAGTCCACCAATCTTCAATAGAAAACATTAAAATATGCTCCTGCCCTTCTTTATCTACATAAAATGTTTTTGTGCAACCAGACAATACAAAACATTCATATTTACATACATCCCCTTGCTGCACCACATATTGCCCTTTTAAATACGTTCTAACAGTAATTTTAGATTCTAGAAACGCAACCTCGGCATCGGTTAAACTAACATAATTATTTATGTATTTTAATAAAGGTTGTACATTCATAATACTAAACAATTTTATTTTATTAAACGCCTGTGGTAATTTATTTGACCTAAATGGTATGCCAAATGAGTGGTTAAGTGAGTTAAAAAATACTCGGTAGTCATGGTTTCATTAAAAACCATAAGCGGATAGTCTTTTTTTAAATCTTCTTCATTTAAACCACTTAAAACCGTTTCAACCATAACTTTGGTACTCTCTATGGCTTTAAACAATGTGGCTTTTGGAATATCTTTAAGAGAAAACTCCAAATCTCTTTGTCTTATATAACCTGTTTTTCCAAGAACAGATCCAATAAAATGATTAAGATTCCCTATTATATGTAAACTTAAATTACCTGCAGCGTTGTTAATTTTATTTTTAAGAAGCCATAAATCCTGTTCATTATTGTATAATTCAATTTCTGCACTAAGTTTAGTAAGGTCTCTCCTAAATAATTTAATTAAGGTTTGAGTGGTCATATTTTCATTTTTTAAATAACAAATTTAACAATATTAATAGTTTTATTAACTTGTTATTAATTTTTAACGTATTTAATTAGACTATTTTTGCGCCATGGAAAAACAGCACTTTAAATTTGAATTTGTTGCTTTAATGGCCTCTTTAATGTCTATTGTAGCCTTATCTATTGATGCTTTGCTTCCGGCTTTACCAGATATAGGTGCTTCATTAGGTGTTACAAATCCAAACGACAACCAGTTACTTATTACCATGATATTTTTAGGTTTAGGTTTCGGACAACTTGTTTTTGGACCATTTTCCGATAGTTTTGGAAGAAAACCTACTGTTTTTGTTGGTTTTATTGTATTTATAGTAGCCAGTATTATTTGTGTGAATACTAAAAGTTTTGAAATGATGATTTTAGGTAGAATGCTTCAAGGTGTTGGCTTATCGTCTCCCAGAAGTTTATCCATATCCATGATCCGTGATTCTTATAGTGGGAATTACATGGCTAAAATAATATCTATAGTTGTCATGTTTTTTCTTTTAATACCAGTAATTGCACCAACTTTAGGTGCTTTTTTACTTCATTTTTTTAATTGGGAATCCATATTTTATTTCAATTTAATTTTTGGAATTGGCATTATGTTTTGGTTTTGGCAAAGGCAACCAGAAACCTTACCAAAAGAAAAACGTATTAAATTTACATCTCACATTTTTATAGATGGAGTCAAGGAGTTTTTTAAATTTGATGACGCTATCGCGTTTACCTTCGTGTCTGGTTTTATTACTGGTTCGTTTATGGTTTATTTAAGTACGTCTCAGCAAATTTTTGAAAAGCAATATGACTTAGCTGAAATGTTCCCTTATATTTTTGCCAGTTTAGCCATTTCTATTGGTATTGCTACGTACTTAAACAGCACTTTTGTAATTAAATTTGGTATGAGGCGTATTGCCTATGTTGCTACGATAGCCTATACTGCTGTGTCTATTTTGTATGTGATTTTATTTTGGACTGGAACCAACCCGAACATTTATGTGCTGGTTGGCTTTTTTGCTTTACAATTTTTTGCCGTTGGTTTTATATTTGGAAATGTAAGAGCGTTAGCCATGGACCCTTTAGGGCATATTGCCGGTATTGGGGCCGCTATAAATGGTTTTATATCTACGGTAATGGCTGTTCCTATTGCCTATTACATTGGTGGGTTTATTAAAACCTCTGTATTGCCTTTATTTATAGGCTTTTCTGTTTTTGGAATTTTATCGCTTTTAGTGTTTGTAGTGCTAAAACGAAGACCACCTTTAGTAACTGCTTAATAATGTTCGTTAAGGCACATAGTTTACAAAGTTAAAGGGACATGCTTTACACTAGATTTTGACTTAGCCTAATTGATACTTGTTTGGCTCTTATTTTTTTTTCGATTGTAAAAAATCCAAATTCCGATTATGGTAATTAACATTGAAATTATAGAGAGTATTGAACCTTCAAACCCAAAAGCTCCACCATTCAATAAATTTTTATCACTAATAGTAAACTCGATTATAGAATATGTATCCTTTCCACTTACATTAAATCCATAGAGGGTTTGAGATAGATTCCAACTTAGATGAAGAGCGATTGGAAACCATAAATTTTTAGTGTAAATATATGATAACCCTAAAAGTATTCCAGCTAAAAAAATGTTAGTTAATGCAAATAAATCAACATTAGGATTAAAACTATGCATTAATGAAAACAATAATGAAGAAATTATTAAAGCAACATATTTATTAAATGAAATCATTAAATTTCTCAAAATGTATCCTCTACATAAAACTTCCTCAACTATTGCAACAATAATAAAAAGAACAATTGATATAATTGTCTCTTTATAATCGAAAAATATTCTCTGGTAATCTATTTCTCCTAAAAAGAGTAATAAGAAATAAGCAGCACTCATAATAATCGCTCCAATTCCAATTCCAATAAGGAAGTCATTAAATCTGTCTTTCGTCTCAAATCCTAGCTTGATAAATTTCTCTTTATCAACAAATCTCATAAAAAGCCATATAACAAGGAATGTCCCTAAAAAATCAAAAACACTTAAAGCTAATATTTGACTAGAAGATTGAATATTTTCAATATCAGATAAGTCAATTCCTAAAATAAGGGCTCCAATAAATTGGAAGAATCCAACAATAAATATATAGGGTATAATTAGAAGTAATACCCTTTTCCATCCTCTATGTTTGTTTTTCATTTTCTTTAATTGACCATAACGGTTTTATGTATATGGTTAGTTGCGTGGTTAAGCCCAAAATTGAGTAATTATTTTTATACATCTTTGTTAGTAAACGGTTTTTTAATTCAGTTCTAATTTTTCTAAATTCAACTAGCGACTTTTCGTCAATTATTTGCGTATTGATTGTCAATTCCGTTTTATCCGTTTTTAGGATATAATCTCCAGCAAATTTTTTAATCTGTTTTATTTCAGTAAGACTTATTTTCTTTCCAAAAGGTTTATTAACATAAATCTGTCCATTTTCAATAGTCAAATATTTGTTTCTTTTTCCATAAAAATAAGTTCCTAAATATAAAAATGAAATTATTAAAAACCCGTAATCCGTCCAATATGGGTTTTCTTTAATAAATATTCCTAATAAACTTATAACCAGCCATAATGTTCCAAAAATGAGGCTGTGATTCAGGTGTTTTTTCTTGTATCGTATTTTCATTTTCAACTGTTCGTTAAGGCACATCGTTTACAAAGTTAAAGTAAAGTATCTTAGCGTTTGATATATGGAAAGTTGCGTGTCTGTGTGTGAGGATTTTCCGAAGGAAAATCAAAAGCTAGCAAACGAGCAACAAACTTTGGTTTAGATAAAAATAGTAATTTTTTATATACTTTGTTGTTTGTAGTGTTTTTCGTGATTAATTCGTTTTTGCATATACATCAACACTTATTGATTTTCCATTTTTTATTTCGAAGTCTTTCATTGTTCCTTCATTTACAAAATCGAGCTTAGACATTGCGTTTTTGCAATTCAAATTATCGGTTTCAACAAATCCCTCAATCCGACTTAGTTTCATTTTTTCAAATCCGTAATCAGATATTAAAGGCACGGCTTCTTTCATAATTCCTTTTCCCCAAAAATCAGGAAGTAGCCAAAGTCCGATTTCCGCTTTATTTTCTTTGTCATCAATATCATTTAGTCCGCCTGCTCCGTAAAAAGTGTTGTTATCAAGAGAGCAAATCGCCCACCACATTTGTTTTTTATCCGCAAACCAAATCATTTGTTCCTTTGTAGCATCCAAACTGTCAAAACTAATTCCATAATGCTGAATAACATTCGGATTTGAGAGTCCCTTAAAGATGTTTTCAAGGTCTAAATTAGTTATTTCACGCAGTAGAAGTCGGTCCGTTTTTATCGTTGGAAATTCGTTACTCATTATTTAGTATTTTCAATTTAGCTATTTTTTGCATTACACACAACTAGTTAATAGAGAGCAACGCAACATCAAAAATAAGCACGGAACCACCAGGAATTCCCCTATTATCGTTAGCTCCATAAGCCAATCGAGAAGGGATTAACAATACACCACTACCCCCTTCTTTAAAATAAGCAATACCTTCAGTCCATCCAGGAATTACACCATTTAAATTAAATGAAATGCCCTGGGCATCACTTTGATCGAAAACAGTTCCATTGGTATAATACCCCTTATAGGCTACAGTTACATTTGAATTTGAATTTGGTTGTCCGCCCGTACCTGATTCGTTAATTATATAGTACAATCCTGTTGCGCTTTTTTGAGCTACTAAATTGTTTTCGGTTATATAATCGAGAATTTCTTGCTCGTTTGCTTCTGTATAATCTGTAGCAGAATCATTAGAAGAACAAGCCACAAAAAGGACTAACAGAAAAGGGATATAAATTTTTTTCATAATTATTTTTTAAGGCAAATATAAAAACATAACCATGTTATAAGTTATAAAAAATGTTAAATCAAATCTTCGCTTGGTAGGTGTATAAATCAAAATACCTGCCTTGTAAAGTAATAAGTTCTTCGTGGTTTCCCCGTTCTACAATATGGCCTGCTTCAACAACTAAAATTTGATCTGCTTTTTTAATAGTGCTTAAGCGATGAGCAATAACAATGGTGGTTCTGTCTTTTATTAATTCGTCCAAACTTTTCTGAATTAACGCTTCACTTTCGGTATCTAAACTCGATGTTGCTTCATCCAAAATAATAATTTTAGGATTTGCTAAAATAGCACGAGCAATAGCTAATCGCTGACGTTGACCTCCTGATAATTTCACACCGCGCTCGCCAATTAAGGTATCTAAACCGTCATCAAATCTATCTGTAAATTCGTTAACATAAGCTGCTTTTACTGCGTTTTCCAATTCGGTTTCGGTAGCATTAGGCCGCGGAAACAATATGTTTTCTCTAATAGTCCCTTCAAATAAAAATTCGTCTTGTAAAACCACACCCAAATACTGGCGATAGCTACTTAATTTTACTTTGGACAAGTCTTGATTGTCAATAGTTACTTTTCCTGATTTAGGGGTTAAAAAGGTTGCCGATAATCCAGCTAAAGTAGATTTACCCGAGCCCGAACTACCAACTAAAGCGGTAACAGAACCTGCAGGTGCGGTAAAATTAATATGATGTAACACTTCCTTCCCTTCGTCATAAGAAAATGATACATCGCTAAATTCCAAATCGCCTTTAATTTCTTTTAAATGAATGGTGCGCTGTTCATTATCTTCTTCAGCAGTCATATTCATAAGTTCTTCGGTTCTATCTAATCCGGCTAGTGCTTCGGTGAGCTGACTACCAATATTGCTCATTTGAACAATAGGCGCAATCATAAAGCCAAGTATTAAGGTGAAAAACAAAAAATCACCCGTTGTCATTTCACCTAAAATCATATAATAGCCACCAATACCCATTATTCCTGTGGTTGCCACGCCAATTAAAAAGGTTGAAGAGCTGGTCATAAAAGCCGTTGCTGTTAAACTCTTTTTTACGTTCTGGTACAGTTTGTCAACGCCTTTTTCAAAAACTATTTGTTCTTGTTCTTCAGCATTAAAGGCTTTTATAACTCGTACACCCGCTAAGGTTTCGGTTAAACGCCCTGTGACTTCTGCATTAATTTTTCCTCGTACTCTAAAAATAGGACGAATGTATTTAAAGGCTCTTAGCGCAATATATCCGAAAACAGATAGCGGTACAAACACAAAAAGTGTCATCCACGGATTTATATTTATTAAAATAACCAGCGAGACAATGGCGGTAAAACTACCACCAACTAATTGAACCAAGCCTGTACCTATTAAGTTTCTTACACCCTCTACATCGTTCATAATACGAGATACCAGAGCACCTGACTTATTATTATCGAAAAAACTAATAGGTAACGATAGCACTTTTTTTTGTACTTGTGCCCGTAATTCACTAATTAAATATTGTGCTTGAACACTTAAAATACGCGTTAGTAAAAAAGATGTTACCGCTTGTACAAAAATAGCACTTAGCACTATGGCAATTAAAGTATAAAGCTGACTGTAATCTTTGTGCGGTATAACATCGTCTAATAACACTTTGCTTTGCCACGGTAAAATTAAACCCGAAATACTTTTAATAATGATTAATATTAACCCGATAAAAACCAGATTTCGCCTTGGCCAAATAATAGTTTTAAAGGCTTGCGCCATGGTTACTTTTGATGTTGTTGTAGATTTTGAAGTATCTTTTAGGTGTTGCATTTATAGGAATCTTTTTTATAAAAATAGAACGCAAAAATAAACATTCCAAAATTTCTATTCTACTTTTAAGTTTTAAATAAATAAAAAAACCACTTCAAAAGAAGTGGTTTAAATGTGTTAAATTATGTTTTAACAAGTTAAGTGCGTTTTGCTTTTTTAGCAATTTTTGCTGCTTTCTTTTCTTTTGGTGTTAAAAGGGGTTCCTTTTTAACGGTTTTCTTTGCGTCTTGTGATTTTGCCATTTTTAATAAATTTAATTAATAATATTATGCTTTAAGTACAACTCTAAAGCGTGCTTTTCCTTCTTCTAAATGCTGCAGGGCTTTGTTAATATCTTCCATTTTAAATTCTTCAACTATTGGATAAATATCATGTCTAACACAAAATTCTAACATTTTTCTCGTTAATGCAATACTTACTAATGGACTTCCTCCAACCGCTTTTTCACCCATAACCATGCTAAATGCAGGAATATCCAGAGGTTCCAAAACAGCACCTACTGTATGTAATTTCCCTTGTGGAGCTAAAGTAGTTAAAAAAGAATTGCTAAAAAGGCTTAAAAACAGATAAATTATAAATCTAATTGTAAGCCTTTTTATTTTGTTTTACTTGATTTTTATAACGCATTATCCATAATATCCTGAACCACTTCAGGGTTTAACAACGTACTGGTATCCCCCAAATTACTGGTGTCTTTACATGCTATTTTACGCAAAATACGTCTCATTATTTTTCCTGAACGCGTTTTTGGCAAGCCTTGAGTGAATTGGATTTTGTCAAGTTTTGCAATAGGACCTATATGTTCCGTAATTATCTGATTGATTTCTTTACGTAAATTATCATGAACTCTGCTTTCGCCAGTATCTTTTAAAATGACATAACCATATAAAGCATTTCCTTTAATATCGTGTGGGAAGCCTACAATGGCAGATTCGGCAACTGCTGGATGTTCATTAATAGCATCTTCAATAGGAGCCGTTCCTAAATTATGCCCAGACACAATAATCACATCATCAACACGACCTGTAATTCTATAATAGCCTACCTCATCGCGCAAAGCACCATCGCCTGTAAAATATTTGTTTTCATAAGCTGAAAAATAAGTGTCTTTATACCTTTGATGATTGCCCCAAATAGTTCGTGCAATACTAGGCCAAGGAAATTTTATACACAAACGACCTTCTACCTGATTGCCTTTTAATTCCGTGCCATTTTCATCCATTAATGCTGGTTGAATTCCTATAAATGGTAAGGTTGCATACGTTGGTTTTGTTGGGGTTACAAAGGGTATTGGCGAAATCATAATACCACCTGTTTCCGTTTGCCACCAGGTATCAACAATCGGGCTATTTCTTTTGCCTATATTATCATTATACCAATGCCAAGCTTCTTCGTTAATTGGTTCCCCAACAGAACCTAATACTTTTAATGATGATAAATCGTATTTATCAATTAATGCGGTGCCTTGTTTTGCTAAGGCACGTATAGCAGTGGGTGCGGTATAAAATTGGTTTACTTTGTGTTTTTCTATTATTTGCCAAAAACGTCCGAAATCTGGATAATGAGGAACTCCTTCAAACATAACGGTTGTTGCGCCATTGGCTAAAGGTCCGTAAACAATGTAACTGTGTCCGGTAATCCAACCAATATCGGCAGTACACCAAAACACATCATTTTCTTTATATTGAAATATATTTTTAAAAGTATATGCTGTATAAACCATATAACCTGCTGTGGTATGTACCATGCCTTTTGGCTTTCCTGTTGAACCCGAAGTATATAAGATAAATAGGGGGTCTTCAGCATCCATCTCTTCTGCTATACAACTTGAAGATGCGGCATCTAAAAGCGGTTGCAACCATTTATCGCGACCAGTTTTCATATTAATATCCGAGTGAATTCGTTTTGCAACCAAAACACTTGTAACTCCCGGGCATTTTTCTAAAGCCTCATCTACAATACCTTTTAAATCGATAGACTTTTCACCACGATAAGAACCATCTGAAGTCACTACTAATTTACAATCGCTGTCGTTAATTCTCGTTGATAATGCGGTTGCAGAAAAACCGGCAAAAACCACAGAATGTATGGCTCCTATTCTGGCACAAGCTAAAAGAGAAATAGCCAGTTCGGGAATCATAGGAACATAAATACAAACACGATCTCCTTTTTTAACGCCTTCATTTTTTAAAACATTTGCAAACTTGTTTACACGTTCATGTAACTGATTATATGTAATATGTTCAGCCGGTTCATTTGGGTCGTTCGGTTCGAACAAAATAGCCGTTTTATCACCACGTGTTACTAAATGGCGGTCTATACAGTTTTCCGTAATATTAAGTTTTGCACCTTCAAACCATTTTACCTCGGGTTTACTAAAATCCCAACTCAATACATGGTCCCATTTTTTACGCCACATAAAATGTTCTTCGGCAACTTCTTCCCAAAAATTCTCAGGCTCTCGTATCGATTTTCTATAAACCTGGTAGTATTCTTCTAAATGTTTGATGTGGTAATTACTCATGGTTTTCTGTTTGAAACATTCAATATTTTTATAAAAAAATAATTCAACATAATATGACTTCTAAATTAATAAAATTATACGTGTTGCCTAAGTTTTTTCTACCTACAACTTAAAATAATCGACCGAAAGAATAATTTAAAGTATTAATGATCTGTAGTTTCGCCTACGCCACTTGGGATTCTAATATTTTCAACAATATCTTGAACTTCTTGTGGAGGTTCTGGTGTAAACTTCATAACAACGATAGACACACTAAAATTAAGCAACATAGCTACCGTACCAAAGCCTTCTGGCGAAATACCAAACCACCATTCATTTTTACCTGGCAGTACCTCATCAAACCAGCCTAATTTGTATTTTATCATATAAAGTAACATGGCTGTAATACCAATTATCATGCCTGCAATGGCACCTTCTTTGTTCATTCGTTTGTAAAAAATTCCTAAAATAATAGCAGGGAAAAAGGATGCTGCTGCCAATCCAAAAGCCAACGCAACAGTTGCAGCAACAAAACCAGGAGGATTAATTCCGAAATATCCCGCAACACATACGGCGACTACCGCCGACAAACGCGCAGCAATCAATTCGCTTTTTTCTGAGATATTTGGATTTACCATTTTCTTAATTAAATCATGAGAAACAGATGATGAAATAACCAATAACAAACCTGCTGCTGTTGACAATGCGGCGGCTAATGCACCTGCTGCCACCAAGGCGATAACCCAGTCTGGTAATTGTGCAATTTCTGGGTTAGCCAAAACCATAATATCATTATCTACCACCAATTCATTTTTAGAGTTATCAGCTACGTATTGTATCAGTCCGTCGTTGTTTTTGTCATCAAACACAACTAAACCTGTAGTTTCCCATTTTTTAAACCACTCAGGCACATGAGCATAGGGTTTATTTGAAACAGTTTGTATTAAATTCATCCGTGCAAAAACAGCAACGGCAGGTGCTGTAGTAAATAAAATTGCTATAAGTAACAACGCTATTCCTGCCGATTTACGAGCATCTTTAACACGTTTTACCGTAAAAAAACGTATAATAACATGAGGCAAGCCAGCAGTTCCAACCATTAATGCTAAAGTAATGGCAAACATATCAATCATCGATTTAGAACCTTCCGTATATTCATCAAATCCTAATTGGGTACTTAAACCATCTAATTTATCTAATAAATAAGTTCCTGAACCATCTGCTAATTGACTTCCAAATCCTAATTGCGGAATTGGGTTACCCGTCATTTGAATGGATATAAAAATAGCTGGTACCATAAACGCAAATATCAAAACGCAATATTGAGCCACTTGTGTATAGGTGATACCCTTCATACCACCAAGAACAGCATAAAACAAAACGATAATCATACCAATAATCACCCCCGTATTAATATCTACTTCTAGAAATCGAGAAAACACCAATCCAACGCCTCGCATTTGGCCTGCGACATAAGTAAAAGAAATTAATAATGCGCAAATGATACCAACAAAACGAGCGGTGTTAGAATAATAGCGATCACCGATAAAATCGGGGACCGTAAACTTTCCAAACTTACGCAAATAGGGTGCTAATAACAATGCTAATAACACATAACCGCCGGTCCATCCCATTAAATATACCGCACCGTCATAGCCTGCAAACGAAATAATTCCTGCCATGGATATAAAAGACGCCGCGCTCATCCAATCGGCAGCAGTTGCCATTCCGTTGGCTAAAGGTGATACACCATTTCCAGCTACATAAAACTCTTTTGTAGAACTGGCTCGCGTCCAAATAGCGATCCCAATGTATATGGCGAAGGTAACACCTACTAAAATATAAGTCCAATTTTGAACACCGAGCGACTCAACTAAAAATACACTATTCATCATATCCGTATTTTTTATCAAGTTTGTTCATAATGCGAACATATACAAATATGAGTGCAACAAACACGTAGATAGCCCCTTGCTGTGCGAACCAAAAGCCTAGTTTAAAACCTCCTACTTTTATTTGATTAAGTGCATCTTTAAATAAAATGCCTGCGCCATAAGACACTAAAAACCAAATTGCTAAAAGTATGAGCACATACCTTATATTTTCTTTCCAATAGGCTTTTGCATTGCTTTTTGACATATTTCATTTTGTTTTAGTTGGTTAATGTATTTCTTAAATTCCTTAATAACTTTTGGTGCTAGTAGTATGGTGCTTATCATGGTTGGTAGAGCCATTAAAGCAAAAACACCATCAATTAAATTTAACATCGCGCTAAAAGGGGACATAACAGCGAATATAACGCTTAATATATATATGTAATTATAATAATGTTTTTTGTCTGATCCTATCAAAAACGACAAGCATTTGGTACCATAGTAAGAAAATGAAAATAAAGAAGACACACTAAAAATTAGCACACAGACCATCAACAGGTATTTCCCGTAAACCGGCATAGTTTCATTAAAAGCAGATGCCGTTAAACTTACCCCGCTATAAGAGGTTGTTTCCCAAACGCCTGTTACCAGAATGGCTAAAGCGGTGAGGGTACAAACCACCAATGTATCGATGGCAGGACCTAACATAGCAACCAAACCTTCGCGAATTGGGGCATCGGTTTTAGCTGCACCGTGTGCCATAGGTGCTGTACCAATACCCGCTTCGTTGGAAAAAGCACCGCGACGAATACCTAATAAAATTAAGGCTCCCAAAACACCTCCCAAAAACGAATCGCCTTTAAAATTATTGGCAGAAAAGGCATCTGTAAAAATTAAGAGTAAGTATTTAGGTACAGCTTCATAATTCGAAATCAAAATAATTAACACCAAAACAAAATAAAGCAACACCATAGCCGGTACCATTTTAGAAGCTACATTACTTATGCGTTTCAATCCGCCATAAATAATAATAGAAGTAAGTGTTACTAATACAAAAGCTATGACCAGATTTGATACCAATCCTACTTCTACCCCATTAGGTATTAAAACGATATCGTTTATGGCTTGAGTGAGCTGGTTGGCATTTACAACGGGCAATGCGCCAATCATACCAAAAAAACTAAACATAACCGCTAATGGCTTCCAAGATTTGCCTAGACCTTCCACTATAAAATACATGGGCCCACCTTGTAATTCACCTGCACTATCTTTTCCACGATACATGATAGCCAGTGAACACGTAAAAAATTTGGTTGCCATCCCTACTATGGCGCTAACCCACATCCAAAACATGGCCCCTGGTCCTCCTATAGAAATGGCCACTGCAACCCCAGCTATATTTCCCATTCCAATGGTGGATGATAAGGCCGTAGACAAGGCTTTAAAATGACTTATTTGTCCTTGGTCATTCGGATCGTCATACTTACCCCGAAGCACTTGAAATGCATGACCTAAATACCTGAACGGTAAAAACCGGGATAAAATTAATAAATACAATCCGCCACCAATAAGCAATATAATAAGAGGCAATCCCCAGGCATGCGATGCGAATTTTTCAAAAAATTGTTCCATTAATCAACAATAACGTTACTATAATTCCATAAATATATCATTTTATTTTACAGTAAATTCTATCAACAACAGTTACAAGTATTAAATTATTAGAAGTATATTTATCCCGACCAAAACAAAAAGTATTGCAGACAAGTCGTTTATATTTTATTGATGCTGTTAGAGCCTTTGCTATTTTAATGATGCTTCAAGGGCATTTTATAGACACTTTAATAGATCCAGTTTACCGAAACACTGCTTATACAGCATACAATGTTTGGTCGTATTTTAGAGGCATTACAGCGCCTACCTTTTTCACTATTTCAGGTTTAGTATTCACTTACTTGTTATTACGTGCCAACCAAAAGGGAGACGACCAAAAGCGTATTAAAAAAGGATTGTTTCGCGGTTTTCTACTCATTATTATTGGGTATAGTTTACGTATTAATATACTCAGTTGGTTGACTGGTTATTTTAATACCTACTTTTTAGTGATTGATGTATTGCAATGTATTGGTTTGTCGCTAATTATATTGGTTTGCTTGTATACTTTATTTAAAAATCATAGCTATATTTTTTCTATCGTTCTTTTTAGCATAAGCTGTTTGTGTTTTTTAACAGAGCCTTTGTACAGGAATTTAGAAATTCACAACTTACCACTGGTTATCGCTAATTACATGACTAAAATTAATGGCTCTGTATTTACCATTTTACCTTGGTTTGGATATTCGGCGGCAGGTGCTTTTTTATCCACTGTTTTTTTTAGGCATGCTCACCGAAGACAATTTAGGGTACTAACTATCATTACGTTTTTTGCTGTTGGATTTTTATTGATTTATTGCTCAACAGGATTTCTTTTTAGACTACATCGCTTAACAGGCATTGACCTATTATACAGATGTGCAGATTTTAATTATTTATTTATCCGAATGGGTAATGTTTTAGTGTTATTTGGACTTTTTTACACCTTCGAACGCTACTTAAAACAATCCATTATTTCTAAAATAGGTGAAAAGACATTATCCATGTATGTCATTCATTTTATTTTACTTTACGGAAGTTTTACTGGCTATGGTTTAAAAAATTTTTATTATCAATCATTCACTCCAACCGAAGCTATAATAGGCGCTATCATTTTTGTAACCGTAGTTTGCTTTATATCCTTCTATTATGCAAAAACCAATACGTTTGTATATAATTTGGTAAGGAAATTAGTAAATCGTTTTAAAAAATAACCTGTGGCGTTCGATGCCTTTTTAGCCGATAGAATTCGCCAGCAATTAAAAGAAAAACATATTCCATTTGAAGAACTTCCTATGATGGGCGGTTTGTGTTTTAAGGTTGATGGAAAAATGCTTTGTGGCATTCATTTAGATAAAAAATTTGGTGATAATTTACTCATGGCACGGATAAGTGAAGCCGCATATGAAAACCAACTTGCAAAACCAAACTGCTTACCAATGGACTTTACGGGGCGCCCTATGAAAGGTTATATTCAGCCCTATATCATCGATTTGCAAAAGGCACCATTACTAGAATTTCAAGTACGGTTGACAACAATCCCTTAATTTATGACATTTTTCAAAATGCAGGCAAAATCGCTAATAGTGGGGCAGAAATGGTTTATGAATAAGAAATTTCGAAAGTTTACTCTTTTAATTTAAACGTCAATGCATATCACAATCAAATTGATGCCTTTTCAGTAATCAACCTCTACCCGAGTATAAATACCTTTTCAGCAAAGAAACAAACCATAACTTCAGGTACTATAAAATTAAATAATTCCTTCCATTTTCCAAAAAAAACTAGATGCACAAATTACAGCGAGTTATCTAGCGCCCGATATTATTCCACAAGGAAAAATAAATTCACAATTTTTTCTAGATATAGGCATTAAAAAATCCATTCAGAAAGTCAACGGCGAGATGTTTTTAAATATTACTGATTTATTAAACTCCAGGGTAATAAAAAAGGAAATAGAAGGAAAAACCTTTAGCTATACTAGTGCTAATTACTTTGAAAAACAAGTAATTAGGTTAGGCTATACTCGCAAATTTTAACGAAAATATCGTATTCATTAAAACGTATTATGCAAAAATTTTACAGTCGGTTCATTTTTTAGATTTTAAAACTTAACTTCGCTATTCTATGAGTAGCTAGTGTAAAAATAATTTAGTTTACTCGCTTTTTAATACAATACATTAATACCATGGATGCAAATATAAATTTAGCAGTACTAATTGATGGAGACAACATCCCGTCGGCACACGTAAAAGAAATGATGGAGGAAATAGCCAAATACGGCAACCCCACCATTAAGCGTATTTATGGAGATTGGACTAAACCGCACCTCTCAAAATGGAAAAACCTGTTGCTTGAAAATGCCATAACGCCTATTCAGCAATACGGATACACAACAGGAAAAAACGCCACGGATTCTGCCATGATTATTGATGCCATGGATGTTCTATATTCCGGCAAGGTAAATGGTTTTTGTTTGGTATCGAGCGATAGCGATTTTACACGATTAGCAGTTAGGTTGCGCGAAGCAGGTATGTTGGTAATTGGTATTGGCGAAAAAAAGACTCCCAACCCCTTTATTGTGGCTTGTGATAAATTTATTTATATTGAAATATTAAAAAATAAAGCCGACAGAGAAAACATAGATATTGATGCTGTTAAAGAGAGTATTGATAAAATTACCCAAAAAGATATTGAATTAATTAAAACGACCATCATAGATGTTTCTGATGATGATGGTTGGGCGTTTTTGGGTGATGTTGGTAGTTTGCTACAAAAAAAACAACCTAATTTCGATTCCAGAAATTTTGGTTTTGATAAACTGACACCTTTAATAAAATCGATTGATATTTTTGAGTTGGAACAACGCGAAAACCCAAAAAGTCGCCATAAATTAATTTTTGGGCGCATTAAAACCAAACCACAACCTGCTAAGAAGAAGCGATACTAATAAACTAAAGGCCCAATATACAAAAAGGCATGTATTCGATTATATTGAACCAAGCATATATTTAATCAAATACGCCAAAACATTCGTTTCAATACATTTTTGAATGTTACTAAAACCCCCTTTTACAAAGGTTTCGCCCGTACTGTTTTCATTGTCATGCCGAAATGAGGAACGATTGAGACATCTCACTAGGTTTTTAAACCAATCTTTATGCGATTTCTCATTTTGTTCGAAATGACCTTTCATTTCAAACTGAAAGTCTATTTCTTCAAATAAGCCAAAACACTTGTTTCTATACGTTTTTGAATGTTGCTTACATCGCCTTTTACGAAGGTTTCGCCTGTAATGTTTTCGTAAAGTTCTATATAACGTTCGCTAACGGTTTCAATATAATCGTCGCTCATAAAAGGTACGGTTTGCCCTTTTAATCCTTGAAAATTATTGGCTATTAACCACTGGCGTACAAACTCTTTAGAAAGTTGTTTTTGTGGGTCTCCGCTTTCTTGTCGTGCTTCGTAGCCATCAGCATAAAAATAACGTGAGGAGTCAGGGGTATGTATTTCGTCTATCAATACAATTTTGCCGTCTTTCGTTTTCCCGAATTCGTATTTGGTATCTACTAAAATTAAACCTCGACTTGCGGCGATTTCGGTACCTCGGTTAAAAAGTTTATGGGTATAATCTTCTAAAACCACATAATCTGCCTCACTAACAATACCGCGTTTTAAAATATTTTCTCTGGAAATATCTTCGTCGTGGTCGCCCATATCGGCTTTGGTTGCTGGAGTAATGATGGGTTTTGGAAACTTATCATTTTCTTTCATGCCTTCTGGCATTACCACACCACAAAGCATGCGTTTACCTGCTTTATATTCGCGTGCTGCATGCCCACTCATATACCCACGTATTACCATTTCTACTTTAAAGGGTTCGCATAAATGCCCTACTGCCACATTAGGATCTGGGGTTGCGGTTAACCAATTTGGTACAATATCTTGAGTTGCTGCCATCATTTTGGTAGCGATTTGGTTTAGTATTTGCCCTTTGTACGGAATGCCTTTTGGCATCACGACATCGAATGCCGAAAGTCTATCTGTAGCAACCATTACCAATTCTTGGTTGTTGATGTTATATACTTCTCTTACTTTTCCTTTGTAAACACTTACTTGTCCTGGAAAATTGAAGTTGGTATCTATTATTGTGTTACTCATTTTTTTTAATTGTTTATGAGTTGATTTATTTATTTTTTGTTGTTATTCTGAGGAGGTAACGATGACGTGATCTTTCTATTCAATTAACAGATTGCTTCGTCGCTCACTACTCGCAATGACGGAACACTGGTTCATGTTTAGCCCCGAATGAAGCGGCATCCTTTTTTGCCATTAAAAGCAAAAAAGATATAGCGGAAAGCGGGAAATAGCTTCTTAAAAAACTAATCTTCGTGCTCGATGCTTTTATAAGCTTCAATTACTTTTTTAACTAAACGGTGACGAATAACGTCTTTATCGTCTAGAAATATCATGCCTACGCCTTCTACATTTCGCAATATTAACAGGGCTTCTTTGAGTCCTGAAATAGTACGGCGCGGTAAATCTATCTGCCCTGGGTCACCGGTTAATAAAAATTTGGCGTTTTTACCCATCCGGGTTAAAAACATTTTCATTTGGTTGTGCGTGGTGTTTTGCCCTTCGTCTAAAATTACAAAAGCGTTATCGAGCGTACGCCCGCGCATAAATGCCAGTGGTGCAATTTGTATGGTGCCGTTTTCTAAGTATAAAGCGAGTTTTTCGGCAGGTATCATATCGCGCAGCGCATCGTACAAGGGCTGCATGTAGGGGTCTAGTTTTTCTTTTAAATCGCCGGGTAAAAACCCTAAATTTTCGCCTGCTTCTACTGCTGGACGGGTTAAAATAATGCGCTTAACTTCCTTGTTTTTAAGCGCTTGAACCGCCAGTGCTACCCCTGTATACGTTTTACCGGTACCTGCTGGCCCAATGGCAAAAACCATATCGTTTTGGCGCATACTTTCTACCAATTTGCGCTGGTTGGCTGTTTGTGCTTTTATAAGTTTACCACCAACTCCGTGTACTAAGATCGCTCCACTGTAATCGGAGGTTTTATAGTCGTCGCTACTTTGGCTGGTTAATACACGCTCAATTACATTTTCGTCCAGTTTATTATATTTAGCAAAATGCGCCAAAAGCATTTTCATACGACGGTCGAATTCTTCTAGTAATTCGTCGTCGCCGAAGGCTGTAATTTTATTGCCTCTTGCTACAATTTTTAGCTTGGGAAAATATTTTTTTAGGAGTTCAATATTGGTGTTTTGCGCTCCAAAAAATTCTTTTGGAGTAATCTCTTCTAGTTCGATATTAATTTCGTTCAAATGCGTAGAATTGGTTTAATATTTCTTCTAAGAATAATGCTAATAATGCCTATCCAGACGAAATGATTTATTAGTTTTTTTTATTTTAATAAATAAGTTTCCATGACCCGACATTTTTCGTCTAAAACATAAAAACGAAAACGAAAAATTTGTGTAGGTTTGTTAAAACTCAAAAATACATAAATTTGAGTCTACAAACATTAAAAACATATCAACAATTTGCCAATGGCGATAATAACATTAACTACCGATTTTGGTGAAAAAGATCACTTTGTTGGCGCTACAAAAGGTGCAATTTACAGTGAATTGCCCGATGTTAGAATTGTTGATATCTCACATATGGTGTCGCCTTTTAATATTTTAGAAGCGGGATACATTATTCAAAACGGTTATAACAGTTTTCCTAAAGGAACTATACATATTATTGGTATCGATTCTGAAATAAACGAAGAAAATAAACATATTGCCCTAAAACTAGACGACCATTATTTTATTTGTGCTAATAACGGTATAATGAGCATGATTTGTTCTGAAATTGCCCCCGAAAAAATTGTTGAAATTAATATACATAATAAAATACAAACCAGTTTCCCAGTGTTAGATGTGTTTGTAAAAGTGGCGTGCCATATTGCTCGTGGTGGTACGCTAGAGGTTATTGGTAAAACCATACCAGAAATTAAACCTATAAAGCATATTACACCTTTTGTAAACGACGACAAAACCCAAATAGTTGGTAGCGTTATTTATGTTGATAATTATGGTAATGTCGTTACCAATATTAAGCGTGCTTTTTTTGAAACTATTCAAAAAGGACGATCTTTTGTAGTTTCGGCAAGAAATAATAAGTTTAAAAAAATATTTCTTAAATACAGCGATATTGTAAATTTTGAAATACCCGAAGAAAAACGGCACGATGAAGGGCGCGGCATGGTTGTTTTTAATTCTGGGGGGTTTTTAGAAATTGCAGTTTACAAAAGCAATAGCGCCACTGTGGGTAGCGCCTCTACTCTAATGGGGTTGAACTTAATGGATGCCGTAAGTGTTAAGTTTATTACGGAATCCATCCGACCAAAAGGGTTTGAAGATTTGGAAATAGAATAATTACATTTGCACTCTCAAAGAATTATTAAATAAAATTAGATTTCCGACTTCACGGAAAGGTAAAACAAATAAATTAATGTTGATAAGAATTGTAAAAATGGGGTTTCATGAAGATAACATTGAAGCTTTTCTTAGTAATTTTGAGGAAAATAGACAAAAAATAAAAAGTTTTAAAGGTTGCAATCTTTTGGAATTATATCGCGATAAAAACGACCCAACTATTTTTTTTACCTATAGTTATTGGGAAGAAGATATAAATTTAGAACAATACAGAGAATCCGATTTATTTAAAAGTATTTGGACGAAAACTAAAGCGCTTTTTAATAGAGTTCCAGAAGCCTGGAGTTTAGATAAATTAGTAAGTTTAGACTAGCTACTTATGAATTTTAAGAATAAAATTGTTTGGATTACAGGAGCTTCGTCTGGCATTGGAAAACATTTAGCTATAGAGCTTTCAAATCAAAATGCCAAACTCATTTTGTCTTCCAGAAACAAAGAAGCCTTAGAACAAGTTAAGTTGTTATGTAAATACCCAACAGATGTTCAGTTATTACCTATAGATTTAGAGGATTATAATAACTTCGAACCTAAAGTAAAGCAAGCAATTTCCTGTTTTGGACGTATAGACATCTTAGTTAATAATGGAGGTGTAAGTCAAAGAGCACTTGCTCAAGATACTGATATAGCTGTAGATAAGCGCATAATGGATATTAATTATTTAGGAACCGTAGCATTAACAAAAACACTTTTACCCCATTTTATTAAAAATAAATCGGGGCATTTTGTGGTAACTACAAGTATTGTAGGCAAAATAGGAACACCTTTAAGATCTGGTTATGCCGCTAGTAAGCATGCCTTGCATGGGTTTTTTGATAGTCTTAGATCAGAAATTTATAAGGAGAATATTTATGTAACTTTAATCTGTCCAGGTTTTGTGCAAACTAACGTATCAATAAATGCATTAACTGCCAATGGCACATCAAATCAAACCATGGACAAGGCTACGCAAAATGGCATTGCTCCAGAATATTTTGCCAAATTAATGGTAAATGCCATACACAAAAAGAAACAAGAAGTTTATATTGCCGGTTTTAAAGAAAAACTAGGCGTTTATACAAAGCGCTTTTTTCCTTGGTTATTATCTAAAATGATACAAAAATTAAGCGTCACCTGATATTATAGATACCATGTTTGCCATACTTAAAAAAGAAATAAACTCATTTTTTGCATCGCCAATAGGATATTTGGTAATTGCCCTATTTTTATTGCTTAACGGCATGTTTTTATGGCTCTTTAAAGGTGATAGTAATATTTTGGATTATGGGTTTGCCGACGTATCGTCGTTTTTTTTGTTAGCACCCTGGATTTTAATTTTCTTGATTCCTGCGGTTACCATGCGCAGTTTTTCTGATGAGAAAAAACAAGGTACTTTAGAATTGTTACTAACTAAACCCATTTCGCATCTCCATATCGTTTTAGGTAAATATTTTGGAGCATTCGTACTTATCTTGATAGCGCTTTTGCCAACCCTACTTTATGTGTATACGGTTTACCAATTGGGAAATCCATTAGGTAATTTGGATGTTGGCAGCACTGTAGGGTCCTATTTTGGTTTGTTATTTTTAATTGCGGCATATACGGCTATTGGGGTTTTTGCTTCTACGTTGTCTGATAGCCAAATTGTGGCATTTATTACTTCTGTTTTTATTTGCTTCGTTTTTTATTTTGGCTTTGAGAGCGTTGCAGATTTCACATCCAGTAATTTCATAGAACAATTGGGTATGAGCATTCATTACAAAAGCATGAGTCGTGGAGTTTTAGACACACGCGATATTATATATTTTTTAAGCATTACTGTTTTTTTTATTATGCTTACTAAATTCAATATTAACAAAGAAGAGAAATGATTTTTACACCACTATTCGTTATTTTTTTAATCGTTGTTTTTGTATTGGTCTGGTTATTTGCTAATACTATTGACAAGCGTAAATGGCTGAGTTTTTTAATAAGTTTAGCCTTAACTCCTATTGTGTATTTTTACATGTTTTATCCACTAATAAATATATTTAGCAGCTACCACCACCAAAAACATTTTGATGCCGCAGCATGGGAAGACAAACCTGCTTACCGCTATGAAATGAGCGATGAAATAACTAGTGAAAAGTTATTTATAGGTACAACTAAAAAAGAAGTTCAATCCATTTTAGGAACCAGCGAATGGTATAGTTGGGACGATAGTATTAAAGCAAATACGCCAGAAAAATGGAATTACAATTTAGGCTACAAACCAGGCGCTTTTAACTTAACTCAAGAATGTTTAGAGTTAGAATTTAAAAACAACAAAGTTGCCAGTATAAAACAATATCAATTAGAAACCGAGTTTGAAAAAGCACCTTAAATATATTTTAGTACTGTTAATTGCCTTAATAGCTATTAATTACATAAGCAGTTTTGCGTTTAAAAGATTCGATTTAACGGAAGATAAACGCTATACGTTAAGTGAATCTGCCATTAATGTCATAAAAGATATAAACACACCTATTGTTGTAGATGTGTTTTTAAGTGGTGATGATTTTCCTTCCGAATTTAGACGCCTTCAAAACGAAACAAAACAATTATTAGAAGAGTTTTCGTCTAATAATAGCAACATCATTTTTAATTTTATAAATCCCTTAGAAGACGAATCTACACGCGAAAGTAATACCCAAGAATTAACCGACAGAGGATTAACCCCGATGCAATTGAGTGTTCAGGAAAACGGGAAAGCTTCGCAAGCCATTATTTTTCCTTGGGCATTAGCCAGCTATAACGACCAGACTGTTATTATTCCATTGGTTAAAAATAAAATAGGCGCTTCACAACAGGAACTGGTAACCAACTCAGTTCAATATTTAGAATATGCCTTTGCCGACGGATTTAGCAAATTAACAATGCCTAAACACCGAAAAATAGCTATTTTGAAAGGGAATCGCCAAATGGAAGATAAGTACATTGCTAATTTTGTTAAAAAATTAGGTGAGTATTATTTTATTGCCCCTTTTACTTTGGATAGTGTTTCTAAAAATCCACAAAAAACCCTGGATGCTTTAAATAATTTCGACTTAATAATTTCTGCAAAACCTACCGAAACTTTTACCGAAGAAGATAAATTGGTATTAGACCAGTATACAATGAATGGGGGCAAAAGCTTATGGCTTATTGATGCTGTAGCCATGGAAAAAGATAGTTTATACAATGCTACTGGAAGTAATTTTGCAGTTCCCCGGGAATTAAATTTAACCGATTTCTTTTTTAAATATGGAGTTCGCATAAATCCTGTAATTGTAAGTACGCTTTACTCTGCCCCTATTACATTGGCAATGGGCGAAGGTAGCGAATCGCAATTTCAGCATGTACGTTGGCCATATTCTCCTTTAGCATCAACAAATAGTACGCACCCAATTGTTAATAATTTGAATTTAGTAAAATTCGATTTTGCCAGTCAGATTGATACCCTTAAAAACAACATAAAAAAAACCATTTTACTCGAGAGTGCTCCTTTAACAAAACTTGAAAGTACACCACGAGAAATAAGTTTAGAAGTTGTTACCCAAGAATTAGACCCCATAACCTTTAATAAAGGCAATCAAAACTTAGCGGTTTTGTTGGAAGGTAAATTTCCTTCAGTATATGCTAATCGTGTTAAACCATTCCAACCTAAAAATGACAAAAACATCAGCGTTCCAACAAAAATGATTGTGGTTGCCGATGGTGATATTATAAAAAATGATGTTTTTAGAAATGCTCCCCAAGAATTAGGGTTCGATAGATGGACGGGACAAACCTATGGTAACAAAGAATTTTTAATGAATGCCGTTAATTACCTTTTAGATGATAACGGACTTATAAACATTCGCTCTAAAGAAATAGATGTAGCTTTTTTAAATCAAGAAAAAATTGCAGACGAAAAAACAAAATGGCAACTTATTAACATCCTGCTCCCCTTAGTGTTATTAAGCATTTTTGGTGTTGTTTTTAATTATCTAAGAAGAAAAAAACACACAAATTAACTATTAAATTTCTATTTAAACTTATCGTTTTCGCTAGAATAAATGTTAATAAGTTTGTTTCCTATTTTAGACTGTATAGAATATATTTGTAAGTAGTATTATTTAAACTTTAACTAAGCGATATTAAATGAAATTTATAGTATCAAGTACCTATTTATTAAAACAATTACAGGTTTTAGGTGGTGTTATTAATAGCTCGAACACCTTACCTATTTTAGATAATTTCTTATTTGAATTAGATAATTCAAAATTAACAGTTTCAGCTAGCGATTTAGAGACTACTATGGCCTCTTCACTAGAAGTAGAAAGTGAAAGTAAAGGAAGTGTTGCTTTACCTGCTCGTTTATTATTAGAGACTTTAAAAACGTTTCCAGAGCAACCTTTAACCTTTGTTATTGAAGATAATAATACGGTTGAAATAAGCTCTAACCATGGTAAATATGCCTTGGCTTATGCTAATGGTAACGAATTCCCGAAAGCCGTATCGTTGGAAGACCCAAGTAAAACCGTTATAATTGGAGATGTTCTAGCTACAGCCATAAGCAAAACCATTTTTGCTGCGGGAAATGACGATTTACGCCCAGTAATGAGTGGTGTGTTTTTTCAGTTTTCAACTCAAGGTTTAACATTTGTTGCTACAGATGCTCACAAATTGGTAAAATATACACGCGAAGATGTAAAAGCTAATCAGGTCGCAGAATTTATTATGCCAAAAAAACCTTTAAATTTATTAAAAGGAATTTTAGCAGGAAGTGAAAATGATGTGACGATTGAGTATAACGATTCTAACGCTAAATTTACTTTTGAAAATTCAGAATTAATTTGTCGTTTAATAGATGGTAAATACCCGAATTACGAAGCTGTTATTCCAAAAGAAAACCCTAACAAATTGGTAATTGACAGAACACAGTTTTTAAACTCTGTACGTCGTGTTAGTATTTTCTCTAATAAAACAACCCACCAAATACGATTAAAAATTGCTGGAGCAGAACTTAATATTTCTGCAGAAGATATTGATTACAGCAACAAAGCTGAAGAACGTTTAACTTGTGATTACCAAGGTGATGATTTGCAAATTGGTTTTAACTCTCGTTTTTTAACAGAAATGCTTAATAATTTAAACTCTAATGATGTGCAATTAGAAATGAGTTTACCTAATAGAGCTGGTATATTAACACCAAATGATGGTTTAGATGAAGGCGAACAAATTATTATGTTAGTAATGCCGGTAATGCTTAATAATTAATAAATTCCTGATTTTCAGGAATCTTGTGAACCACATAAAAAAAGGCTGTCAAAATAATTTGATAGCCTTTTTTATTTTTCTTTTAAAACTCCAGCTTTCGAAGGAATTTACTAAGTAATAAAATTAAAAGATATAGGGTATTTTGGTGTTTCGCCATTACTTGCCTTAATGGCATTTAGTATGGGAAAAATAATTGAAATAATTCCTAAAATAATAAAGCCGATAATCCCCAATCCTAACAATAAAATTAACGGAATACAGATTATAAAATATACTATTAAACTTAATTGAAAGTTAACAATATTCTTTCCGTGCTCATCCATTCGATATACTTTATCCTTTTGGGTAAGCCAAAGTATTAATGGTATTAATAAGCTACCAAAGCCCGTTACCAGAGTAACCAATTGACTTAAATGGGTAATTACAATAAGTTGATTGTCTTCTCTCATGATGATTGTTTTTTGGATTGATACTACTAATACGACGCACAAACCAAAAAAATGTTACAAATTTATTGGGAATCATTAATATGCATTACCAGAAAAGGCACATCAATACTAAAAGCAAAAGTTTCTAGTGCATGTCTTGTAAACAATCGTTCTATAAAAGAATGCCTCTCACGCATCATGGCAAACATTTCTATATGGTTATCTTTAATATATTGGTGTACTATTTTAAACATATCTTTATCATGCACATCAATATAATCATGTTTTGCTCCTTCAAAATATGTATTGAAAAAATTTATGTTTTGTAGCTGTTTTTCTGCTAGTTGAAACTGGTCGGCAACATGTAAAATATATAATTTAGAATGATGAAGCGATACTACTTCTTTTAAAACTTTTAACGCTTCAAAACTAAATAATGTTAAATGATTTGTAGTAAAAGCAATTTTACTTAAACTCGATAATTTACACCCTACTGGTATAGCCAAAACAGGAACTCGACAACGTTGCATAACACGGGATGTATTGCTACCAAAGATTACTTTTTCTAAACCAGAGGCCCCATTGGTACCCATAATAATTAAATCAACATTATATTTTTTTGTGACTTGATTTATAGAATCAATAAAATTATCATAGTCCACTATGCCTTCAAAATGATGATTTTTATTATCATATTTTTTTGTTATCCTGGTAATTATATTCGAAATCGATTTTTTTGCTGCGTCAACAATAGTGTTATAAATTGTTGCGGAAGAATTTACAGTCATCAAATCATCAGAAATAAAAGAAGATGCTTTTTGTACATTTAGTATATAAAAATTACATGCCTCATTTTTGTGTAATTCCATGGCATAATTAATGGCATTTATTGAATTATTAGAAAAATCTGTTGGCAATAATATAGATTTCATATGCTCAAAATTGTTTTCTTTATTAAATAATAAAACACATAGTAATCATGACAATTTGTTTTAAAGCAATGACCGCCTTACTATAAGAAAGAAAAGAGTTATTAAGTAAATATAAACGTGCAATCCATAAAAAACTATGATAATTATCAGTTACAAAAAAGGCTACCATGATAAATATTAAAAAATTAGCATACTATTTTAAAGCATTGTATTTTCGGCACAATAAATGCTTATAATCACATTAAAACTTAAAAATATTATATGAGAATACATTTTATTATTGTTTTGTTAATACTAGCTGTAACGAATACTTATGCGCAAAACAACAATGCTGTAGCCGCCGGCGAAAAACTTACTTATACAGCATCTTACAATATGTCTGGTGTACTTAACGACATTGCACAGATAACAATGGAAACGACTGAAGTAAAAACTTCCAAATCAACACTTTTAAGACTTAAATGTGTAGCTGCTACTTATAGTAAATGGGATAATTTTTTTAAAATTAGAGATTTGTACGAAAGCTATGTAACCCCATCTAATTTAACTCCATATTTGTATAACCGAGATGTCAACGAAGGGAGTTATTACAAAAATGAGAAATATACTTTTTCTCATAAAACAAATACTGTAAAATCTGTTCAAAAGAAAAAGAATAATCAGGTAGAAAATAAAACGATAACTATACAATCTGGAACTAAAGATATAGTATCTACTATTTATTATATGAGATTGTTAGATTACAAAAACATGTCTATTGGTACCCGTAAAACCTTTACTATATTATTTGACAGAGAAGAAGTTCGTGGTCAACTTACGTATTTAGGTAAAGAAACTTTAACAACAGCCATTGGTAAAAAAGAATGCTATAAACTAGCCGTTGGAACGAGCGACCCTAAGGTTTTACAAGGAAAAAACAGTAATTTTATTTGGTTGACAGCCGATGAAAACAAAATTTTGGTTTACGGTAAATTCAAAATACCTGTGGGTAATGGTGAATTAAAAATTAAGTCGGCATCAGGTTTAAAAAATTAAAATAAATTAAATGAAAAAAATTTTCACAATTTTAGCAGTTATAGTCTCGGCCTTTACTTTGCTATTAGCTGTTTTACCCATTTCCAATTTGGCTATTTTTCCAGGAATAGCAGCTCTTGGTTTTGGACTAACAGCATATCACTTATCTAAAAAAACGGGAGAAGTAAAAAAGATTATTCAATTTACTTTTTTTTTAACAATTATAGCATTGTCGATTACCACTTTCAAAGCCTATTTTGTTAAAACTGAAGTTACAAATACCGAGGTTTTAGATGCCCAAGATACCAAATTTGAAGAAGAAGCCATTGAAGAATTAGAGGGATTAGAAATTGATGATCTGGACATAGAAAACATTGAAATCGACAACTCAGAAACAAAAAACATAGAAATAGAAAATTCCGAATTAGAAGAAATTCAAATTGAATAGAAAGCAATTTCTTGTTTATTTGTATGTTTGTAAATTAATCACAAGCTGAAACTAGTTAATAAAGCATTTTCTGCCACATCAAGGGATGTTTAATTACAAGTTACATGTGAAATAAATTATTAAAATCACGCATGAAATCCTTTTGTATCCTCTCAGCGTTAGCATTAGTAGGCACATGTGCCGCACCAAAATATACGACAAGAATTCAAACCCTTCAAGATAATATTCATTTAGCAGACAGCACATTAATAGTAAATTATGCTAACACTATTACTTCAGAAGAATTGAGCACCCATTTATATAAATTTTCTTCTGGAGATTTTGAAGGAAGAAAAGTTGGTGAAGAAGGTCAAAAAAAAGCCGCCAATTTTCTTAAATCTTATTATCAAAATGAGGGCATAAATTCACCATATGGTGATTCAAATTATTTTCAAATTATTCCTGAAAACTACTTTTCAAACGGTATAAAAGCTTCCGAAAATGTTCTCGCATATATTGAAGGTACTGAAAAACCTGATGAGATTATTATAATATCTGCTCATTTGGATCATCTTGGTATTAATATGGATGGAAACATAAATTATGGCGCAGACGATGATGGTTCTGGAACTGTTGCCATAATGGAAATAGCTCAAGCTTTCAACATCGCTAAAAAAGAAGGGCATGGTCCTAAAAGAAGCATTCTTTTTTTACATCTAACAGCCGAAGAAATCGGAAAGAAAGGCTCAGAATTTTACACAAACAACCCTATATTTCCTATAAAAAACACCATTACAGACCTTAATATAGATATGATAGGTCGAGTTGATGATGTACATAAAAACAATAAAAACTACATCTATTTAATAGGATCGGACCGATTGAGTAAAGAACTTCATTACATTTCTGAAAAAATTAATAAAAGCTTTTTTAATATTGATTTAGACTATCGATATAACGCCGAAGGAGAAAAAAATCAATATTACACGAGGTCTGACCACTATAACTTTGCTTCTAAAGGGATTCCTGTTATTTTTTATTTTAATGGCGAGCATGCCGATTACCATAAACCTACAGATACCCCTGATAAAATTGAATACCAATTATTAGAAAAACGAACAAAGCTCATTTTTGCTACTGCCTGGCAAATTGCCAACCAAGAACATCGGTTAGTTGTAGACTCAAACAATGAATTGTTAAAATAGTTCGAAAATTGTTATTCTCTTAATCCATTTTTATAATATCGTATGAAATAAATTATTCTGTAAATGAAAAAAATAGCTATTCTTTTATGTACTTCCTTATTAACATTTGCAAGTTGTACATCACAAAACGCAAACACCACTAAGAATCTTGGTAACCCAGCAGATTATGCAGCTATAATTACTAAAGCCAATTTAAAAGAGGCTCTTTATACGTATGCTTCAGATGAATTTGAAGGAAGAAATACCGGGGAACCTGGTCAAAAAAAAGCGGTAGAATTTATTAAAAATCATTACATAACATTAGGGATTCCTTCTCCAATTGCAGATGGTGATTATTTTCAAGACATACCAGCATCCTTTTTTCCAGATGGAGTAAAAGATTCAGAAAATGTTTTAGCCTATATAAAAGGTAGTGAAAAACCAGACGAAGTTTTAGTAATTTCTGCTCACTTAGATCATATTGGAATTTCTAATAATGGTGATATTAATAACGGCGCAGATGATGATGGTTCGGGTACAGTAGCCATTTTAGAAATAGCAAAAGCTTTTAAAGCTGCTGCAGACAAAGGTTACGGCCCAAAACGAACCATTCTGTTTCTGCACGTTACCGGCGAAGAAATTGGATTGTTCGGTTCTCGTTATTATGCCGATGTTGATCCTATTTTTCCTATAGCAAATACGGTCGCCGATTTAAATATAGATATGATTGGTCGTGTTGACCCAAAACATGAGACACAACGTAATTATTTATACTTAATTGGTTCTGATAAGTTGAGTAAAGAATTGCATGATATTTCTGAAGCTGTAAACAAAAAATATTTTAATATGGAATTTGATTATACTTACAATGATGATAACGATCCAAATCGTTTTTACTACCGTTCTGATCATTTCAATTTTGCAAAAAACAATATTCCAGTTATTTTCTATTTTAACGGTACACACGCCGATTATCACAAACCATCGGACACACCTGACAAAATACAATACGACCTTTTAGAAACGCGTGCACGCTTAATTTTTTATACCGCTTGGGAACTTGCCAACAGAAAAGAAAGAATCATTTTAGATAAAATTTAAAATCTAGTGAAGTCACTTTAAATAATTTGTTTTAAAAAACCTCTCTATAGTCAAGAGAGGTTTTTTTTAAAGCTTTAATAAATGTTTCTTTTTAGGTGTGGTTTACTTTATGTTTCATTTACCAAAGTTAATTAGGATAAACTTTTAGTTTATTTGGGTATTATAAATATATATAAATGATTTATAATACATAGACAATGAGTAAATTTAATCGATGAAATACGTAAAATTTAAATATTTTGTACGAAATTAACAATAAAAATATCACAATTGTCAACAAACACAGGTTTGGTTTCTAAACAAAAAAAGCCTTTCATTTCTGAAAGGCT
>JBNMNO010000018.1:0-35666 GCA_051275695.1 Mariniflexile sp. | reverse complement strand
GTAAACCAAATCAACATTACTCCATGAACCTCCTGTATCTGCTCCTGTTAAGGCTGCAAATAATTCAGTATTGTTTGGTATTGTTCCAACGCAAACAGTAAGTGTTCCGTCTGTTCCTGCATTTGGAAGTGCTTGCTCAGTTACTGCCGTTCCTGCACTTGCTGCACTTGGACATCCGTTCGCTGTTGCAATTACAGTGTATGTTCCACTTGCTGTTGCGCTATAGGTTGTTGCTGTAGCTCCACCAATTAAAACACCATCTTTGTACCATTGGTTTCCGCTGGCAGCATCACTTGTTAAAGTAACTGATCCACCGGCACAGAAGCTAGTAGGTCCTGCTGAAATCGTTGGTGTATTGGGTATTGCATTCACAGCAAAACTCCCCGCAGACGTTGCTATTCCGCTAGGAGTCGTTACCACTACCGCTCCAGCAGCAATAGGTCCTGCTGGTAGAATAGCCGTAATAGTAGTCGCATTAGTAACTACAAAACTGGCTACATCAACACCGTTAACGGTTACTGCTGTAGCTCCTGTTAATTCCGTTCCTTTAATGACTAAAGTAGAACCACCACAACCTTCTGTGATGGCAGTTGTTCCATCACTGGTTAAACTGGTAATGGCTGCTACAGCTACTACATATTCCCATGCACCAACATCTTTACCGTCAGATCCAAAACCTATAGGGGTAGCATCTCCAACAGCTGCAACCCCATATGTAACTTTACCAAGTGTATCGTTATAAAATAAGTTAGACGAGGATAAATTAGCAGCAGCGAGTGGGTCAAGACCGCCTTTTACAAATGATATAAAATTTGTTCTAGTATCAATATTGCTAGTTATCCATTGCCCTATTGAATAACTGAAAGTTTGTGTGCCAGCTGTCCCAGCACCCCAATCTGAAGTTCCACCTGCATCATTATTAGTTTTATTATCGTAAAACAAACTATTGGTAACAGTGGTATTACCATTATCTGATCTTATAGTTCCATAATCTTGGTTTGTATTTCCAGTAGTATTTTGAAAAAAGGTACAATTACTTACATTAACTGTACTAACACCAGTAACATACAAAGCAGCACCACCTCCAACGGGATCTGGAAGAACAGTTGTTGTTGTACCAGCAGTTGTTATTTTATTTTTATAAAAAGTACACCTAGTCATTGTAAGATTACCAGCGAGCATAGAAATAGCGCCACCATTTCTTAAGGCAGTGTTTTCTTTAAAAAGGCAATCAGTAAGAGTTACAGTAGAATTAGTAATATTAAGAGCACCTCCACCATTTAATACGGTGGTTGTTGCCAAGCTATTTCCTTCAAACCTACAATTTTCAAAATTTAAAGTAACAGCTTGATTACTATATAATACAGCTCCACCACCTAATAGTGTAACACCAGTAGATCCAGAAAAAGTAATGTTTTTAAAAGTTACATTTAGCCCAACAGCAGCAGCATCGTTGAGTGTAATAATTCTTGCTCCAGCCCCACCACTTTTTACTAAAGTTGATCCTACTAAATCTCCCTGAATAGTATATGCGAAATTTTTTGCTGCCCAATTTGCAGTAGAAGCATTAACTGTAACAGGTCCAGATCCAGAAGAAACCCTTAAAATATCGCCTGCTACTATTGTTCCCAAAGCTACAGCGAAATCGCCATAAGCATCGGCTTCACTGGTACCATTTGTAGCTCCTGCACCGGTTGCAGAAACCCAAACTGTTTCTTGCGCAAACATACCACCTACTAAAAATAGAGAGAGCAAGATTGTTAAAAAAGTATTTTTTTTCATGTTGTATAATATTTAGTTAGTTAATTTTTTCACAAATAAGCAACACGCATATTAATTAATGCTTAATATTTTATTAATAAAATGTATTATTATTAAAAAAAAAACACTTAAATCAAATAATTAGCACTTTACATCTAAAAATATATATTTAATAATGGGCGCTACAAATAAATTTATAAAATTCAAATAGATTGAATAGTTTTTTATTCTCTTTTTGGTAATTCTGTTTGTAATGGCAATTCTCCTCGTAACATTTTTGCTCCCAAACCTGTTAACCATAAATAATGGTCAGATGGTACACCATCATTATTTACAAAGTGTGCTTTATCGCTATTTGGAGGATTATCAGACACTTTCATAATGGCTGTGCCTTCATCAATTTCATCAAACATGGCAACGTATATCATTTCACTGCCTGCAAGTATGGCATTAGATAATTGGTCCCAATAAAATTTTCCACCCAATCTTGGTATGGCGCCATAGGCAGTATATCTATCTGTTTTTTTATTACTAACTGAAAGATTTCGCCAACTAAAACCGGGAGTTACAACAGGTACATAATCAATGTTGTGCGTTTTAGCCCAAGTGATATCTTTAATGATATGATCTCGTAAATGTGCCCCAATATTGTGAACTAGAGGTGTAAAACGTTGTACCATCCAGGGCATAACAATATCTACAGATTTTATAATTGTGTGTAAATATGGGTCTGGTAAGCAATCTTTATCTAAATCTCTGAAATAGGTTGGCACGCCTAACATAATGGAGCAACCCCCATACACAGGGTCGTTTTTTAAGAAATCTATTAAACGATTTATGCCTATTTTTCTAGTATCATAAGGTCTGTCTGGAAAACCAACTCCCCAAATGGCCACTAATGGTTTGCCATTATGATATACGTAATTTTGATGTTCGCCTTGGTTGGTTACTTTTAATTCATCTACCAACATTTTCCAATCTGCTATTACAGAAGAACAGTCTTCGCCATCAGCCTTTAAACCAGACAAATCGTACATTACTGCTATAGCTCTATTATTTTCTTTTGCTGCGTTTAATGCATTTCTTAAAATAATGTCTTGTGGTTTGTTACTATTGGTATGGTTTCTTGTAACCCCAAAAAATCGTTGCATAAACACCCCATCTACACCATACTCTTTCATCCATTTAAAATGAAGATCTGTTGTACTTTTATCTAGAGAACTAAACACTTCTGCATTTGTTCCATCAGGATATTTAAAAACAGTGGTGTAGGTGTTTTTATATTCAGTAACGTCTGGCCAAAAATCGATGGTGTTGTTTTCGAAATCGAATTTTTGCCCCACTCCATAATGTCCCCAGCCAATATTTGCTCCATCATCTGGAGCACGAAACCAACCCTGATATCCAGCCATAACCAATCCCTTATATGTTGGGTAATTTCCTGACTCGCCATGTTTTGATTGCGAAAAAGAATTGGAAATTAAAAAAAATAATAAAAAAGGTAATTTGTTTATAAGCCTCATAAGTTTCTATAATTAAGTTTGATATACTATATACAATAGTAAAAATCATTTATTAATTTTAGATTAATGAAACCTTAATTCAATAGAAATGAGAGCGAAATGTATTTATTTTCTATATTTATGAAGAAGCATATATGTTTTATACATAGCTAATTAATTTTGGTTCAAGATGTCTTGATAAGAGTATTCATAATCTTGAGCATATAATAATTTATATTCCTTTTCAAACTTTTTAAAAGTGCCTTCGGCTAAACTATGTTTACCCATCATGTATTGTGCTTTACACTTATAGATCATAGCATCTTCGTTTATGGAATCGAAATTAAATATACAATCGGATAAATGAATTATAAAATCAGGATCTTTTTCTATGTCCTCGTTTTGCACATAATTAGTTAGCGTATTTATTATTCTATCTGAAATATCTCCTTTAAAATAGTCAAGCCATTCATAATTCAAATTACTCAAAAAAGCGCCTTTTTCAGTAATTTTAATTAGAAGGTCTACCCTTTCTTTTGATATGTTTTTTTCATCTTCTGTAATTTGTATTAAATCGAAATAATCACTTTTCAATTTCTTATAGTCAAAAGTAATTTTCCAATAGCCCGTATCTTTAGTTAGGTCGCAATCTCCTATTTCCTTAATTAGAGTTCTTAACTTAGTAATATTTACCGACCTGTTATTCTGTGCTTTCCTTGGAGATTTATCATACCATAAAAATTCAACTAGCTTTTCAGAAGATATTCCCTTATTATTTTTAAATGTATATAACCAAACTAATAGAAACAACTCCTTAAGCAATGGTGAGAATTTATTAGTTATATCGTTTTGTTCTTTGGCTATTACTTGAAATCCTCCGAAAAAAATTATTTGATAATCCTCTGTTTTTATATTCGGTTTGTAATCAATTATATCTTGAGAATTATTGGAGTTTTCTATTTTAACTATATCTTTTAGGTTGTTTTCTTTTAATAAATTCTTCTTTGAATAAAAATACCAAATAAACCCTATACCTATCAGCATTAGAAAAGCTATAATAAGATAAGTGTATTTAGCACCCTCTAGTTCAGGTTCGGTAGTTGTCAATTTATATACCAGTGGCGGATATTCAATAGTATAAATTTTAAATTCAGTATTAACCGAATCTTTAACAAAAGATGTATATGCCAAAAGCTTCTTTTGTTTTGACATATAAAACAATGTAGCAAAAGACTTCACGTCTAAAAATTTAAAAGGTATTTTGCTTCCTACTAATTCCACCTCAGGTTTATCTAAATTACCTCTCAACAATTGTAAAAAGCCATCAAATATAATTTTATCCGAAATTAAAGCATAAAAATCTCTGTTTTTCGAATCAATCCACATATTGTTACCCACAATCATATCATCTAAAATTTGAGGTATTTCAAATTTCTTAATAAACTTTTTATCCTGAACAGAATACCCTAATAAATCAAAATAACTTTTTGGATTTACTAACTGATTACCAGAAGGACTTCCATATCCTCCCAACAGATATATAGTGTCGTTAAGGGACCCTATTCCTGCTAGATATCTCGGATCAAATATTGAATCGTTTGTTGATATAACCTCTGAAATACCTTCTCTAAAATCAACTCGCTTAACTTCATTGTTATATGCATATTGCCCATAACCTCCAAAAGTGTAAATAGAATTGTCTAACTGACTGTAAATACTATTATGATGCTGATATCTTTGCTTATGACGTAATCCTTCATAAGTATAATTACTTTCCCAAAATCCAGTTTCAACATTTAACTTAGAAACAAAATCTTTATCAATTAAGTAGCAATATACTTTTTTGTCGGTATAGTTATAAACAGCTCTATGATCCTTAGTTAAAACAAATAATGAGTTTTTGTATTTAATAATTGTTTGCTCTTTAGTGCCTAAATTATAAACCATTAGTTCTTTTTCTCTGAGTAAATAAAGAATATTACTAACAGTATCTGCTACTGCTAATTGAGCACCTTCAACCTCATCTTCCAAAACATTTTGCCATTCTTGATGCCTATGCATTACCCAGTTAGAATTCGTAACTGTTGCTCTACTTTTAGTTAATTTATCTAAAGCTAAATCACCATTAATTTCATTTAAAGGGTAATGACGCAATAGCTTTTCATTTTTAAATAACTTAATATCTCTTATACTCATATCTGGAACGTCTGTAGTAGCAAACTGCTCATAACTATTAGCCCCAAACATAAACTTAAATGAATCTCTTTTTTTAAAATCAATATCAATTTTAAGTACTACAGAGTCTCGAACAGAAAATAACAACCTGTTATCAGTCAAAGAAAACTTAAGCCCTAGCTTAATCCAGTTCTTTTTATTAAAGTTCAAATAATTAATAGGAATAACAGTCTCAGTATTACCAATTACAATATTTAACCTACTATCCCTACCCTCTAGTGAAGCACTATTAGAAACAATTAAATCAATATTTTGGTCATTCTCATTTATAATTCTGAGAATATAACCAAACAAAGGCCCTTTTTCATTCAAATTGATTTTAAGATCAAATGAAATTTCAAATTCCTTATCAAATGATAAAAATTCGTTTGGTATTAAATTAAGACTTGTTCTTTCATCCAAAGAAGAATTTTGTCCGTTAAAAGTCAACCCGTAATCCTGAGAGAAACAAGTGAAAGATTTTAGAAAAAAAATAAAAACAAATACACAAATAATAGAATTATTTAAATATCTGGTAATAGAGCAGTTAATCATAGTATTATTTACTTCGAGTATAGGTACATTTTTAAAGTTTTAAATTAACACATCAATTTAAAACCAGCCATACCATACAATGTTACGTATAAATTTATACCTTTAATTACAAAATTAATGAAATTTAAATTTAACAATACATTTTTTATAGAAAGAGCCAACAAATTTATTCTACGCAAATAATTTTAACTTATCTTCAAAAAAGTCGAACCACAAAAACTATTAAAAAATTCTATACAATTACTAAAAACCCCAGTTAATTTATGAGTCTTGAAATTATAATGACAAAAGGGTATTCCAAAATATTATGTTTCCTGAAGGTTTCAATTTTTCTCTAAAAATAAGGAATGTCGCACCAGTAAAGTCAACCTGATTTTTGAGTTAACTAATTTATTTAAAAGTTTTTACAACACTAAAAAAGCCCCAAACACAAAATGTATTTAAGTATCGTTTAGTAGAGCTAACAGAAAATAGTTCTAACAGTTTAATCGAAAACTTGAAAGAATTTGAAATGTTTAGTTCAGTAAAATAAAAAACCCTCAACGGATTAGGTTGAAGGTTCTACTGGTAGCGGGAACTGGACTCCAGCCAGTGATCTTCGTGTTATAAGATTTACAACCTTCAATTAGTTATATAAATACCCTAAATACTAAAAAAAATTAATGGTTTAACAAAATAATAGTTTATGATATTAATTGTATTTAAATCTCATTATTTTAAATTAAGTCAATGTAAATAACAAAATGTTGTCCCTAATGTTGTACCTGTGAAAAAGTGCAGTCCTTTTTAAACAAAAAAAGCCGAAGATTTCTCTTCGACTTTTTGTACGGGCGGGGAGACTCGAACTCCCACACCTTGCGGCACTAGATCCTAAGTCTAGCGTGTCTACCAATTCCACCACGCCCGCTTAGTCCCGTTATTTAACGGGATGCAAATATAAACAAGATTTTTAAATTGCAAACTTATAACTACTAAAAACATTCTTTTTTATACTTTTAAATAATATTAATTAGCTACAAATAATTGTTCTATAAATAATTCTAAATAAATATGCCCTGTAAAATAATAATGGTGTTACTAACTTCCCTTTTTAGTCATGTGATATTCAGTCAGCCTAAAGAAGAACCTATAGTATTAACTACAGAAAGCGGAGCTATTTTTGGAACTTTACTTATGCCTGAGTCTTCTAATGTCTTTCCAATTGTTTTAATAATTGCTGGTTCTGGACCAACAGATAGAAATGGAAATAACCCCATGATGGTTAACAATTCCCTGAAAATGTTAGCAGAAGGATTATCAAATAATGGTATAGCTTCCATACGCTTTGATAAACGAGGCATTGCAGAGAGCAAAAACGCGGAATCAAAAGAATCAGATTTGCGTTTCGAAAATTACATAAACGATGTGAAAGCGTGGTGTGATTTAATAAAAAAAGATTCCAGATTTAGCGACTTAATAATTCTTGGACATAGTGAAGGCTCGTTAATAGGGATGATAGCATCACAAGAAAACCACGTTGATAAATTTATTTCTTTAGCGGGCCCGGGATTTCCTGCGGCCGAAATTTTACGACGCCAATTAAAAGAGCAACCTCCTTTAGTTCTCGAAATGTCTGCTCCAATTATTGACAAACTAGAAAAAGGAGAATTAGTTACCAACGCGCCCGAAATGCTTTATGCCCTATTTCGACCCAGTGTTCAACCTTATTTAATTTCCTGGTTTAAATACAACCCACAATTAGAAATCTCAAAATTGAACATTCCCATTTTAATTATTCAAGGAACAACCGATATTCAAGTAAGTGTGCAAGACGCCGACATGTTATCGGCATCTAATACAGACTCAAAAACGGTAATCATTGAAAAAATGAATCACATTCTTAAAGAGGCAGAAGCCGATAGAACTAAAAATATTCAAACGTACAGCAATTCAAAATTACCATTAAAAGAAGCATTGATTCCTGCCATAGCAAATTTTATAAACGAAAACTAAGGCTAAGGTTCTGCCAAAGTATCAAGTTAAAAACATTCTTTTTTGTACTTTTGGAGTAACTATACACATACTGCAATGAATAACATTCAATCTTACATTAAAGAACACAAAGACCGATTTTTAAACGAATTAATAGAATTACTTAAAATACCTTCAATAAGCGCCGATGCTGCTTATAAAAATGATGTTTTAAAAGCTGCCGACACTGTTAAAATCAGTTTAGAAAAAGCGGGCTGTGATTTTGTTGAAATTTGCGAAACAGCTGGCTACCCCATTGTTTATGGCGAAAAAATTATAGATAAAAAATTACCAACTATTTTAGTATATGGGCATTACGATGTACAACCTCCAGACCCATTAGATTTATGGAACTCACCTCCTTTTGAACCCGTTATAAAAACTACCGACTTACATCCTGAAGGGGCTATTTTTGCACGTGGCGCTTGCGATGATAAGGGGCAAATGTATATGCATGTAAAAGCCATGGAGTTTATGACGGCAACAAATCAACTGCCTTGCAATGTAAAATTTATGATTGAAGGTGAAGAAGAAGTTGGAAGCTCCAACCTGGCCATTTTTGTAAAAAATAATCAGGATAAATTAAAGAATGACGTCATCCTTATTTCTGATACTGGCATGATTGCCAAAGACGTCCCATCAATCACCACAGGGTTGCGCGGATTAAGTTATGTAGAAGTGGAAGTTACGGGTCCGAACAGAGATTTACATTCTGGTCTGTACGGAGGCGCGGTGGCAAACCCAATCAATATTTTAACTAAAATGATTGCTTCTCTTCACGATGAAAACAATCACATTACCATTCCCGGATTTTACGATAAAGTGGAAGAACTTTCAAAAGAAGAACGCGCTGAGATGGCAAAAGCGCCTTTCAATTTAGAAAACTATAAAAAGTCTATAGATATAGAAGCTGTTTACGGAGAAACAGGCTTCACAACTAACGAACGCAACTCTATTAGACCTACGCTCGATGTAAATGGTATTTGGGGCGGTTATATGGGAGAAGGCGCCAAAACCGTTATTGCTAGTAAAGCTTTTGCAAAAATATCAATGCGTTTGGTGCCCCATCAAGACTGGGTAGAGATTACCGAATTATTTAAAACACATTTTGAACGTATTGCTCCCAAAGCTGTTACTGTAAAAGTAAAACCCCACCATGGTGGCCAGGGCTATGTAACGCCAGTCGATAGTATAGGTTACCAGGCAGCAAGTAAGGCATACCAAGATACTTTTGGCAAAACCCCAATTCCGCAACGTAGTGGTGGCAGTATCCCCATTGTAGCGCTGTTCGAGCAAGAACTTAAAAGTAAAACCATTTTAATGGGTTTCGGACTGGATAGTGATGCCATTCATTCTCCAAACGAACATTTCGGAGTTTTCAATTTTTTAAAAGGCATCGAAACTATCCCGTTATTCTATAAACATTTCACCGAACTTTCTAAATAAATTTTGGGTGTTCCCCCGCTTTTAATGGCGGGGTCGTGCTTTCCACTATATCTTTTTATTCCGTCATTCCTGCGAAGGCAGGAATCCACAATAAAAAGGATGCCGTTTCAATCGCTAACACAAGGTAGCAGTCCATTATGAAAAACCAACACAGCAACTACTTACTTCAACTAACATTAGCAACCTTATTTATAAGTACATCGGGCGCTTTAGGAAAATCTATCGATTTGCCAACTCCAGTTGTTATTTGGTGGCGCTGTTTTTTAGGAGCGCTATGTTTGTACGCCTTTTGCAGATATAAAAAAGTCGATTTAAAATTAAGTTCAAGAAAAGATATAGTTGCCATTATACTAAGTGGCCTACTTTTAGGAGCGCATTGGATAACCTATTTTTATGCTTTAAAATTATCGAATGTTGCTATTGGAATGCTATCATTATTCACATTCCCCATACTAACAACCCTATTAGAACCTTTCTTTATGAAAACCAAATTCGACCCCATTTATATCCTTTTAGGGATTTTGGTTTTATTTGGTATTTACCTGTTAGCACCAGAATTTAATATAGAAAGCACAAACGTAAAAGGTATTTTATTTGGGTTATTGTCCGCCCTTTTTTTTGCATTGCGTAATCTCATGTCGAAAAAACTAATTAGTCGCTATAATGGCACGAGTATTATGCTTTATCAAGTTACAGTGCTTAGCATTGTTTTAGCACCAACACTTTTTTACCTTGGAACAGCTGGAATAAAAACAGAGTTTCCTTATGTTATTTTATTAGCTGTGGTTACAACAGCCATTGGGCACACTATGCTGGTTAACAGCCTTAAGCATTTTTCGGTAAGTACAGCAAGTATTATTAACAGCGTCCAACCCATTTTCGGAATTATAATTGCCTTTCTATTCTTAAATGAAACACCAACTATGAACACTTATTTTGGTGGATCACTAATTTTGGCAACCGTACTTATTGAAAGTGTTCGTTCTAGAAATAAATAGTTTTCTTTAAAAATAATGTAACAAATTACCCAACTTAACGTTCTAATAGTCAATCAATCAAAATCAATCACATTATGTTAAAGCACTTCTTCATTATTTGCTCAGGCTCCGACACCGATATTCTAGAACACTGCTCCAAAGGCGAACAAAATAAATATGCTGGCATTGGTGCTACTGTTTTTTTTACGGCTTTAATGGCTTTTATAGCGGCTAGTTTTGCACTATACACGGTTTTCGACAACCTTTATACATCCGTTTTTTTCGGACTTATTTGGGGTTTACTTATTTTTAATTTAGATCGCTATATTGTTTCAACTATTAAAAAAACAGGACATGTTATAGATGAAGTCATTCAGGCGTC
The DNA here is from genome assembly GCA_051275695.1 of Mariniflexile sp. Classification (GTDB taxonomy): domain Bacteria; phylum Bacteroidota; class Bacteroidia; order Flavobacteriales; family Flavobacteriaceae; genus Mariniflexile. The sequence goes on along the minus strand of JBNMNO010000018.1, from coordinate 24,819 downwards.
ACCCAGAATTTTATTAGCTGTCATTATTGCGGTTGTTATTTCAAAACCCTTAGAACTTAAAATTTTTGAAAAAGAAATTAATCAGGTGTTATTAGAACAAAAAAACGAATTAACACTCGCCAACAAAAACCAAATTGCAGAACAATTTAATCCAAATATTGAAAATTTAAATAAAGATATTACTGGTTTACAGCAACAAATAAATTCGAAGGAAGCGGAAGTAAATGCGCTTTACGACACCTACATTGCCGAAGCCGAAGGAACTGCCGGCACAAAATTATTAGGAAAAGGACCTGTTTATAAAGAAAAACGAGATAAACATGATGCCCTTCTAGCCGAACTGCAACTGCTTAAAGAAGAAAATAAAGCAAAAATGGCTACTGCAGAAACACAGATTGCAGCACTTAAAGGGGAATACGAAACACAGGTTGTAACCACACAACCCATCATTAATAGTTTTGATGGTTTAATGGCACGGGTAAATGCTTTGGGGAAATTGCCTTGGTTACCTTCATTTTTTATATTTCTATTATTTTTAGCGATTGAAACATCACCCATTTTTGCAAAATTATTATCCCCAAAAGGCGCTTACGATTTTAAATTAGAAGATGAAGAAACGGCCATTAAAACAAATATGCTTCAAAACAAACATCAAAGGGAGGTCATGCTGAAAGCAGATTTTGCCATTAACGATAGAATTTATAGCGATTTAGAAAACGAAGACGCACTATACACCTATAAGCGCACAAAAGCGAGGGAACTTATGCAGCTTCAGGCTGATGCCTTTTATAAACAACAAAAAAATATATTATAAGTTATGCAGCTATTTCAGATTTAAAATGATTGTATAAATCTTTACAACCAAAACCAATAATTGATAAACTTTTATTTTTTGCAATCGCTTCTTTATGTAGTTCTGATAAAGCATTTACACCAAAACGGTCCATACTATCGATGTCTTCAATACTAATAGTTAAGGTATTTACATTTTCAAAAATATTTTTGAATTCGCTTTGAAACAATCCTAAACTGTTTTTGTCTAGTGTGCCTTTAATTTTAAAAAAATTGTTGCAGTTAGTAATTCTTAATTCCATAATGAGTTAATTTAAAATGATTAAACAATAAATCTGGGCTATCAATTAGTTTGTTCTGAGGTAAATATATAAACCAAAAATAAAAAAGCATTATTTTTTCGACCAAGACGTTTTAACTTTAGACAAAAACATTTTGAATGTCAAATTAATCGATGAGTAACCCTTTTAAAATAAAGTTTTTGTTATTTTTACTCCCGTCACATATAAATATATCTTCATTTTATGAAAAAATTAATACTATTACTTTGTTTAATTTCTAGTTTTAATAGCTTTTCTCAAACTACGGAAGAAAACGATAAAGGCGCTATTATGGCCGTTTTAAAAGCCCAAAGAATAGCATGGTCTAATAATAATCTGGAAGAATTTATGGAAGGTTACTGGAAAAGTGACTCTCTAAAATTTTATAGTAGTAACGGTGTAACCTATGGCTGGGAGGATACCTTAGAGCGTTATCAAAAAAGTTACCCTACTGAGGACCATACGGGCAAATTAAATTTTAAAATAAACGACATTACTAAAATAAGTGAAGGTGCCTATTATGTTTTAGGGGAGTATCATTTAAAACGTGAGGTTGGAAATGCCGATGGTATTTTTATGCTAGTTTTTAAACAAATTAATGGCGCATGGAAAATTATTGCCGATACTTCCAACTAAATCATGTCAATAATTATTAGGAGAGCAACCAAAGAGGATTTACCTGTTTTATTGGCGTTTGAACAAGGTGTTATTATTGCTGAACGTCCTTTTGACCCAACCATAAAAGATGGCTCTATTACTTATTATGATATCTCCGATTTAATAACAAATAACAATTCTGAAGTGTTTGTTGCTGAAATTAACAATGAAATTGTTGCTTCTGGCTATGCAAAAATAAAAACCGACAGACATTATTTAAAACATGACTATCAAGGTTATCTGGGATTTATGTATGTTTCTGATGCGCACCGGGGAAAACAAATTAATAAATTGATTATTGATGCGTTATTAAAATGGTGTAAAGCACGAAACATTCTTGAAATACGATTGGATGTATACGATGACAATATTTCTGCCATTAAAGCTTATAAAAAAGTGGGGTTTAAAAAACACATGATTAATATGCGTTTGGATATTGAAAATCTAGACTTTGAATAATTAAAACCTTCTATCCGGATGAAACGGATTTAAATCTAGTGACGGTTTTTTGTTAGAAACTATTTCTGAAACTAACTTCCCAGTGGCTGTTCCCATACTCCAACCCATCATGGCATGACCCGTTGCAATGGTTAGATTACTACATGTTGAAGATTTTCCAATATATGGCAATCCGTCTGGAGACAATGGGCGTAAACCACAGGCTACATCATTTTTTTCTTCAGGTAATAGTTTGATTTCTGGATAATATTGTGATGCTGCATGTGCAATAGCTTCAACGCGCACTTTGTTAATATTATGATTTATTCCAGCAATTTCCATAGTACCCGCAAATCGGGTAAAACCGTTCATGGGTGTTACAGCTACTTTTGCCTCCGCTAAAATAGCTGGAATGGTAATTCCTGCCGATTGAGTTGTATTAATTCGATATCCTTTTCCTGCTTGCATCAGTAATTTTAAGGCTAATTTTTTGCTTAATAAACCACTCCAAGAACCAGCAGCTAAAACATAGTGATCTGCTTTTATTGTTTGTTCGTTTGTTTTTAATAGTGCTATTTTCCCGTTTTCTACCTTTAAATCTTCTACGGTTTCATTTATAAAAAATCGAACACCTACCGCTTTTAAATAAGTTTTCATTTCATCCATAAACTCATGTGGTGTAGAATGGTGATCACATTTATAGTAGGCTCCACCTATTGTATTTATGTTCGCATAGGGTTCTATTTTTTTTATTTCTTCTCCATTAACTTCTTTGGCTTCCAAACCAAGTTCATTCGCCAAACGAGCAACTTTCACTTCTCCTTCAAGCATTTTTTCTGTTTGACATAGCATTAAAAGTCCTTTTTTTTCGTAGTGGAACGTGAAATTCTCTGTCCGCTTAATATCTAGATATAATTCTTGACTTAGTACTGAAATAGTACCGATAATAGGTCCTGCTTTTTTTACATGACTTGCATTGCATGATTTATTAAAAGCCCAGGTCCATTTCAAAAAATCCATATCTAATCGTGGTTTAATATATAATGGGCTTGCAGGATTTAACATCCATTTTAATCCTTTCTTCATGACTCCTGGTGCAGATAAGGGGATCACATGGCCTGGAGATAAATAACCCGCATTTACATAAGACGCGCCGGCATCCATATTAGATTGGTCTACAATAGTAACCTGATGCCCTTCTTTTTGAAGATAATAAGCGGAACATAATCCAATAATTCCGCCTCCTATTACAACTACATCTTTATTCATATTAAATCACTTGAAATCCTTCTGCATACGGATCGTCTTCGTCTATTATAATGGTATTGTATCCATATATTTTTGCCCAACCTTTTATGCTGGGTATAATGGCCAATTTCCCATCTAATGTAGTTTCTTTTTCAACACGACCAATAAATTTACTTCCAATAAAACTTTCGTGAATAAAATCTTCTCCTATTTTTAATTTTCCTTTAGCATATAATTGTGCTAATCGTGCCGATGTTCCGGTTCCACAAGGACTTCTATCAATAGCTTTATCGCCATAAAACACAGCATTTCTACCAGAAGATGTTGAATCAATGGGTGTTCCTGTCCAAAGCATATGAGACACATCTCTTATAGTTTCATCTTCTGGATGCATGAATTGATTCGGGAATTTTTCATTGATACGTTGCCTTACTACTTGCGAATATTGTACAATTTTTGAGGCAGAAAAATTATGCACTCCAGAAAAATTTTGCTGAGGATCTACAATGGCATAGAAATTTCCGCCATAAGCGACATCAAAAGTAATTTCTCCCAATTCAGGACATTCTACAGTTAACCCCTCGGCTGCTAAATAACTTTTTACATTAGTTAACTTAACCCAATCTACTTTTGCTCCCGTTTGTTGGTATTCAATTTCTACTAAACCAGCAGGGGCTTCCATTTTAATTTTTCCAGGAATTTTAGGAGTCACTAAGCCTTCTTCAATCGCCATAGTTATGGTTCCTATAGTACCATGTCCGCAAATGGGTAGGCAACCCGAAGTTTCTATAAATAAAATAGCAAAATCGTTTTCCGGAAGGTGCGGCGGATATAAAATACTCCCGCTCATCATATCATGACCCCGAGGTTCAAACATAAGTCCTTTTCGAATCCAATCGAAATCTTTTAAAAAATGCTGGCGCTTTTCGCTCATGGTTTTTCCAACCAATTCCGGACCTCCTTCCTTTACCAGTCTAACGGGGTTTCCACAGGTATGTGCATCAATACAAACAAACGTGCTCCTAGCCATTTTTAAGTCTTATTTGTTGATTGAACATTATTTACCAATCTATAAATACCTAAGGGGTTCTTGTCTTTAAGCTCATCTGGAAGCATGTTATCCGGCCAATCCTGAAAACTCAATGGTCTTACCCAACGCCTTATGGAATGGACTCCTACCGCTGTAAAACGACTATCGGTTGATGCTGGATAAGGGCCCCCATGAACCATGGAAGGACATACCTCAACCCCTGTTGGAACTCCATTGAAAATGAGACGTCCTACCCTGTTTTGCAAAGCAGAAACAACTTCTGGATAATGTGTAGCTTCATCGTTTTCAGCCATTATGGTTCCCGTAAGTTGTCCTTCCAATTTTGAAATGATTTCTTCTAATTCAACAGCATTTTTACATTGCACGACTATGGAATAAGGACCAAAAACCTCTTGATGTAACGACGTGTTTTCAATAAATGTTTTGCCTTCAACAGTGGTAATAGTTTGTCGCGCATAATTAGTTTGAACCTCTTTTTCATAATGAGCTACAACACTTAAATCAGGTTGCGACACCGCTTTTAATTTATTCTTTTCGTAGGCTCCAATAATGTTTGGATGCAACATACAAGACGGTTCAATTTTAATAATTTCATCTGATAAAGTTGAAATAAAATTATCTAAATTTTCGTCTTTAATAGCTATAATCAACCCAGGATTGGTACAAAATTGCCCGGTGCCTAGAGCAATTGAATGTGCATAGGTTTTTGCTATGGATTCCCCTCTATTTTTTAAGGCTTCAGGAAGAATAACCACAGGATTAATGCTTCCCATTTCAGCAAATACTGGAATAGGTTCATCGCGTTGTGCCGCTAAATTATACAAGGCTCTACCTCCACGAATGCTTCCTGTAAATCCTACTGCTTTTACACCTGAATGTTTTACTAGTTGTGCTCCAACTTCGATTCCGCTACTATTTAAATTAGAAAACACACCATTTGGCATTCCTGTTTTATGCGCTGCTTTTACAATTGCAGATGCTACTAATTCCCCTGTTCCTGCGTGCATTGGATGTGATTTTACTATCACAGGACAACCTGCTGCAAATGCAGCTGCTGTATCTCCGCCAGCTGTAGAATACGCTAACGGAAAGTTGCTTGCTCCAAAAACTACTATTGGACCAAGTGGAACTAATAGTTTACGAATGTCAGACTTTGGCATTGGTTCACGTTCTGGTTGCGCAGTATCAATAGTTGCTTCAACCCAAGAGCCTTCTGTTACTAAATCAGCAAACATGCGTAATTGTCCAATGGTACGACCTCTCTCTCCTTTTGCTCTGCCTTCAGGCAATCCTGTTTCTGAACAATAGGTTTGAATCAATTCATCATCTAAAGCTAAAATTTCGTCAGCAATGGCATTTAAAAACGCTGCCTTTTTTTCTCCTGAAGTTGTTCTAAAGATTTTATAAGCTTCTGTTGCTAATAAAACTGCTTCGTCAATTTCTTCAGTAGTTGCTTCTGTAAAAACCTGCCCATTCTCAAGATTCAATTGTGGATTAAAAGTTTTATACTTTTTAGTTCCTTTAGTAGATTGGTTGTTTCCTATATAGTTTTTTCCTGTTATCATTTTTTATTTATTCTTTCTAGATGCTTTTCTATATCAACTGGTTTGTAAACCGTCATTGTTGAAACTGGATACTTTTTTAATAATGCTTCTGGTCTTATTGGTCTTTTCTCAAAACCTCCTCCACAATTTGGACACACTTGTTGCAAAACGTTTTCTACACAATCTTTGCAAAATGTACATTCAAAAGTGCAAATCATAGCTTCATCAGAATTATTAGGTAAAGCCTTATTACAATGTTCGCAAGTTGGTCTTATCTCTAACATTTATAAATTTTTATAGTCTGGTAATATTGGTCTGTTTTTCAAACCATCTTCAATAATTTTTATGATGGCTCTGCGCTCTTCGCCTTCTAATACCAATCTAGGCGCTCTTACATACTCAGACCCTATTTTAGTATAAGCCGAAGCTAGTTTTATATATTGTACTAATTTAGGATTTATATCTAACTCTAGCAATGGCATGAACCATCTGTAAATAGCGATGGCTTCTTTTATTCTCCCCGCTTTTTGAAGCTCGTAAATAGCTACGGTTTCAGCAGGAAATGCATCTACCAAACCAGCAACCCATCCATCAGCACCTAAGACTAAACTTTCTAAAGCTAAGGTATCAACACCAGTCATAATGGCCAATCGGTCTCCAAACCTGTTTTTTATTCTGGTTATATTCGTAGTATCTCTTGTAGATTCTTTAACCGCCTGAATGTTTGGACACGTTTCGAGCAATTCTTCAAACATATCTAGGGTGACTTCTATTTTATAATCTATCGGATTGTTGTAAATCATAATAGGCAGCGTTGTACTATTAGCCACCGCTTTAAAATAGGCAACAACTTCATCATCGCTAGCTTTATAACGCATAGGAGGTAGCATCATGAGGCCTTTAGCACCATCATCTTCAGCTGTTTTGGCTAAGTATATGGCTGCTTTGGTGGTTTGTTCTGCAATGTTCATAAGCACAGGAACTTTACCATTCACAAAAGCCACAGTTTCTCTTGTTAAAATTCGACGTTCTGCGTCGGTTAATGTACTAGCCTCACCAAGAGTTCCTCCTAACACAATACCATGAACACCCGCTTCTAATTGGGCGTTAATGTTTATTTTAAAAAGCTCTAGATCTAACGCATCATTCGCTGTAAACTGGGTTGTAACTGCTGGCATAACGCCTTTCCATTGAATGCTCATAACTTATATTTTTTGATATTGTAAATTTACTTAAGCCCTTTTTAGCACAGCAATGCTTTTTTATTCACTGTAAATACTATATTATCCATTTAAAACATTATAATATATAAAATGAATATTATTTGTGTATTTTAGTTATTTAATTGTTATTAAATGACATGAAAGTACTGCCCTTTAAAATTCCTAAACCAGCACATGATGCCCTTATTTTTCAAAGGGATTTTGACACTGTTTTTTATGATAAGCTACACCAGCATGAAGAAATTCAGATCAGTTTGATTGTTGAAGGTGAAGGTACGCTTGTAGTTGGAGACTCTGTTAATTACTACTCCAAAGGGAATGTATTGGTTATTGGAAGTAATATTCCCCATGTTTTTAAAAGTGATACAAATGCTTCAAAAACTTCACATATGCTCACTTTGTTTTTTACAAAAGCGTCATTTGGAGCGCACTTTTTTGAATTGGAAGAACTAAAAGAATTACTCCCTTTATTTAAGCGTGCAAAACACGGTTTTAAAGTAACATCCAAACTTAAATTGATAAAAGACCTATTTTTTCAGTTTGAAAAGGCATCAAAATTAAACCGCTTTATTTTACTTCTTCAAATTTTAAGAGTAACATCAAAAACGAACTACAAAAGCTTGTCTTCATTTATATTTGAAAAAAAATATACAGATAATGAAGGTCACCGGATGCGCAATGTTTTTGAATATACGATGAATAACTTTGAAAAAGACATCTCATTAGTAACCATTGCTGACATTGCAAATATGACTAAAAACGCCTTTTGCAAATACTTTAAAAAACGAACCAATAAAACGTATATTCAGTTTTTAAATGAATTGCGCATTGAACATGCTTGCAAGCTTTTAGCATCAAACAAAGAGGTGTCCATTATTCAAATAGCAGAACAAGTTGGGTTTAATAATATGTCTAATTTTAACAGACACTTTAAAGCTTTAAAAAAAGTAAACCCTTCGGGGTTTAGAAAAACATAAAACACGTTATAAACGATTATAGAATTAGAACACTATAATTTCTTTACGTATTTTGTAATAATTACAACCTGCTGACTATCAACCTTACCTTCAATATACTCAGCATTTTCATGGTCTAAACGAATATTTCTAACAGCGGTACCTTGTTTAGCAACTATACTGGAACCCTTAACTTTTAAATCTTTTACTAAAACTACAGAATCTCCCGCCTGCAGAATAACGCCATTAACATCGCGGTGAATAATTTTATTAGCTTCGTCTTCATGCTCGCCTGTTGCTCTAGCCAAGGCTAAAGCTTCATCGGTTAAATACATCATATCCAACAAATCTTTTGGCCACCCTTCGTTGCGTAAACGTTGCAACATTCTCCACGACATAATTTGAACGGCAACAAACTCACTCCACATACTATCGTTTAAACAACGCCAGTGATTGGTATCCATTTCAACATTACCTTCAATTTGATCTAAACAGGTTTTACAAACCAATACATCATTATCAACATTTTCGTTTAATGATGGCGGAATGGTGTATTGTGATAAGCCTTCGGTTGAAGTACATAATTCGCAGGCATTATTACTTCTTTCTTGTAATGTTTGTAAAACGCTCATAATTTAGTATTTTTATTTGGCAAAAATACGCTTTAAATATAGGTGTCACAAGAACAACTAGGAATAAAAAAGGGACGCTACATGCATCCCTTTTTTGTAAAACTTTTGAAGTTTATAATTTAACGATACCGTAAATATAATCTCCATGACCTCTAAAATATTTACCCATAGCTTTAGACTCTTCTTTTGTAAAAGTTGCCTGCATGAGCTCTGTGTTCTTATCAAACATTTTATCTAAATCACCTAAAGAATTTAAATAAAAGGCTTGCATAAAATCTCTTCTGTCAGAGCCCCAATTGTGTTGGCTTGGATAATACCCTTTTATATAATCATTTTTATTAATCACATTTTCAAATGTTCTATTCATGAAGCCATTAAATTCTTTTGCAGTGCCATCTTTTGGATATGCTCGTTTGTTTTCTCTTATATAAATAATAGCATCATCAGGTAATTCTCCAGTCATTTCTTTTACTCCAGGCAAGGTGGCATAAATTTCATCGGAATGAAAATCTGCATAAGCCGAATTCATGTTCTTTAAAAATGCTTCCCTAGCAGCTTGATCTGGCCATGCTTCTTTTTCAAGTTCTGCACTTCTAGCAGCGGCTTTATCTATAGCCTCCCAACTTGGATACGTTTGAGCGTAAAGCACCTCATTACTATTAGGAGTCAATAAATGCGTACAATAACCAGCCCACAAAACATACTCATTCTTTTTGGTTACTTTATCCATATATTCTTTTTCGCCCGCTTTCCAGTCGTCCATAGACATATCACTATCACTATTCCAATACATAGTAGTTACTGAAAGGTACATGGGAGGCTTAGCATCTTGAGAAAAAGAATAAGTACTCATTAGCAAAAACATAGCTGCCATTGCTGTAATAAATCGGTTGGTTGTTTTCATAATTTTTAAAATTAAAGTTATATAATGGTTAATTGATTAATTAAACTATTATTTAGAGCAACAAACAAAAAACGAGGTTATTTCGCTAACTCTACTATACTTTATTTGGGAGAGAAATAAAAATTTTGAAATACTAATATACAAAATATTTATATACAAATATTTAGCTTTCAGCATTATATAAAAACAGACTAACGATATTTAAAACAATTACTTTCAATTAAGCTTTACGCGAAGTTTTTTAGGCATCCCTGTTATAACCATATCATAAGAATGATCAATAAGTTCCATTATAAATTTAGACTGCAACTCGCCTTTATATATGGCTACACTATTCCAGTGCTTATTGCTAACATAGGGTCCGGCATAAATACTTTCGTATTGGTCTCTTAATTCGATAGTATAATCGGGATCACATTTTAAAGTAATAGACGCTTCGCCTTTTTCCCATTTATCCAATGGTGCAATAACAAACATTTTGCCTAAAACTTTAAAAACAAGCGTGCTTTCATCAAAAGGGAATTCTTCTGTGACCGCTTTCTTTTTTAAACAATAATCGCGAAGTTGTTCAATGTTCATAAAAAAACACATTCAAATTTTAGTTGAATGTGTTAAAATTAATGAATTTTAAGCCTTTTTTAAAAATACTTGCCTATCCACTTTGTGTTTGGTGATGTAGACTGTGATCCCATTATCATTATTTTACTAGGTTTTGCTATTTTATTAAACACATTTTCTTCATACATGCTTGGAACTTCATGTTCAACAATGCTTTCAATTTTATATTCAATAAAATTAAATCCCGCTTTTAATTGCAAATTATAGCTATAAATAGTTTCTATGGTATCATTTTCTGTATTGGAAATAGTGGAAGTACATTCTCCATCATAATTAAAATCGGACTCCATATATACCAATTCAAAATATGATGCTAAGACGGCGTTATTAGAATACGAATCTTCTAACCAAGGCACCAAATTTTCATCAGTAACCATAAAGAACAATCCTGAATATGGGTTATCTCTTGAGCTTAATGAAATATACCCGCCGCCCACTGATTTAATATTTTCATCTTCTGATAGTATGTCATAACTATTATCACATTTGGAAAACAATACGAAAGCAGCATCTGATATAAAATTTTCTTTTACTTCCTCAGGAATGGAATTTATATTATTTGGCAACTTAAAATTAAGTTCGCCAGAATCGGAAATGGCTCCAATAGTTATTGGATAATCCATACCGAAGGTAAACACTACCAAATCCATAGCTTTTAATGGATAGTTTTCTGCTTTTCCTTGTGCTTGTGCGTATCCTGAACAGAATACTAAAAGGCTAACAATAAATAACATCGTTTTTTTCATGGTTTTAGTTTTTTACGAATTTGATAACTTCAGAATTACCACCTTTGGCAGTAATATTTAAAAAATAAATTCCTTTTGATAAGGTTGAAACATTTAATAAAGTTGAAGATGTGTCATTATTTTGAATTAAAACCTTTTGTCCTAATTGGTTAAATACTTGAAATTGATAATTTCGTCCAACAGGGTTTTCAATAGTTAAATTATTTGATACAGGGTTTGGGTAAAGTTTAATGTTATTCTTATTTACAAAACTTTCATTGCTTAATGCACCATTAATTGGATTAAAATCTTTCCAAACAGCAGCTGCCTGATATAAACCTACACTACCAGCAGGAACATTTAAAGCGCAAATTCCTTGGTTAACATTACCAAATACATCTGAATCAATAGCTAACGGAGTTACAACAGCACAGTTTACAGTAGTTAAACTGGTACAATTATAAAAAGCAACAGCTCCAATAGAAGTAACAGAATTAGGAATGGTTACTGAAGTCAAACTACTACAATCATAAAAAGCAATAGCTCCAATAGAAGTAACCGAATTAGGAATGGCTACAGAAGTTAAACTATTACAGAAATTAAAAGCACCAACTCCAATAGAAGTAACTGAATTGGGAATGGTTACAGAAGTTAATCCATTACAATTATTAAAAGTATCTTCTTCAATTGAAGTAATAGAATTAGAAATTGTGACATCAGTTAAACCATTACAAGCAGAAAAAGCCGCTTGCCCAATAGAAGTTACTGAATTAGGGATTGATAAAGAGGTTAAACTTGTACAATTAGAAAAAGCAGAATACTCAATAGAAATAACTGACGTAGGAATTGCTACAGAAGTTAAGTTTGTACAATAAAAAAAAGCTTGAGGTCCAATAGAAGTAACCGCATAAGTAACCGAATTATATATCACACTTAATGGGATTGTTATTTCACCTGTATACGCTGGTGATTTTTGTACTACTTCCACATTCGTTGTACTTGGTATAACAGTGTAATTAACTCCATTTTCAGTAAATGTTTGAGCGGTGGCCATGCTTATATTTAATAAAGCAAATAAAAAAAATAACTTTCTTGCCATACCACAAATTAAAATATTGTTATGTAATTGTTTTTTCATAATTTTTAGTTTTTAATGAATTTTATGGTTTGTGTTTCATCATTTTTAGAATCAATTTTCAAAAAATATAGCCCTTTTGAGAGATTTGAAACATCCAATAAGCTCGAAGACGTGTTTCGTTTTAAAACGAGTTGCCCTAATTGGTTAAATACTTGTAGTTGTAGATTGCCTGTAAATTGTGTTTCAATAGTTAAATTGTTTGATACTGGATTTGGATGAATTTTTATTTTTAAAGGGTTCTTATATGCTTTTGTTGAAAGGACATTATCTAATTTCCATAACTCACTACCATAATCTGGATGGTTTGCGCTCATTATTAAGCTATTATTTAAAAGAGCGAAATGAACACCAACTGAATTGCCATTTGGATTGATATCTTGAACTTGATACGTTCCACTTTCGGTGCCGTCGCTTTTCCATAATTCTCTTCCATCATCACCATTAGTTGCCGAAAAATAGAGTGTATTACCTACTGCCGTAAAACCCGTTGGTGGCGAAGGGTTGAAACTACTTTCGTCTAAAATGTCTTTAACAAGATGCGTGCCTTGTGCTGTACCATCAGATACCCAAAGTTCTCTATCTTCATCGTATGTTATTGCTGTAAAAAAAAGTTGATTACCTACAACTTTAAACTTTAAAGGACTTCCATAAGCAGATCCTGGATTTATATCTTTAAATAAAAAGGTTCCTGTTTCGGTTCCGTCAGAAACCCAAAGTTCTATACCATAGGTTGAAATTGTTGAGCTCTGATGCGCTGAAAAATACATTTTATTATTAAACACCACCACTCTATCACTAAGTTCATCAGCTTGTTTATCTTCAAATTGAACATCAGACTTTATAATGTAGGTGCCTATTTCGGTTCCGTCAGAACGCCAAAGGGAAAACCCATTTACGTCATCATAACCACCAAAATATAGAATATCATTAAGAACTATTAAATTGTTTGGAGAATAAGTATACCCTGTTGAAGGCTGAGTGTTTAAATCTTTAACCATCAATGTTCCGCTTTCGGTGCCATCAGATACCCAAAGTTCCCTTCCATTTAACCCGTCATCAATAACAAAGTATAGAAGCCCTGAAGGTGTCGCTGTAAAGTATCTGGCATTTGTGCTGCTTGCTGAGTTAGGTCTTAAATTTTTAACCATTACAGTTCCTGCTTCTGTTCCATCAGATTTCCACAACTGTTGTCTGTTGTTATTATCCTCTCTTGCCATAAAAAACAAAATACCATTGACATCTGTAAAAAATGGACTAACTAAGCCGTCACCAGTTCCAACATTAATATCTTTTAACAATATGGTTCCTGTATTTGTTCCATCAGTTCTCCATAATTCAGCCCCTGTATCGTTTGTGTAACCTAAAAAGTAAATAAAACTACCTGATTTTGTGAGCCGACTAACATTTCCTGTGGTTGTTCCAGGGTTAATATCTTTTAATAATTGCGTGCCTGATGTAGTGCCATCTGAAATCCATAATTCTCTACCTAAAACATAATCATTTGCCGTAAACAACACATTATTGCCCAGTGGCGTGATTTCTTTTGGCTCACTTCCCAAAGTTCCGAGATAAATATCTTTTATTAGTGTTACTTGTGAAAATGTGCTTTCAGAAACAAATAGAAGCATTGCATAAATTAGAATCTCGTAGTGTAATTTTGTTTTTATAACATAAATTAAAATCTTGTTGTGTAATTGTTTTTTCATAATTTTTAGTTTTTAATGAATTTAATGGTTTGTGTTTCACTATTTTCAGTATTAATATTTAAAAAATACAGCCCTTTTGATAGATTTGAAACATCCAATAAGCTCGAAGACGTGTTTCGTTTTAAAACGAGTTGCCCTAATTGGTTAAATACTTGTAGCTGAAGATTGCCAGAAAAAGGGTTTTCAATACTTAAATTGTTTGATACTGGGTTTGGGTAAACTAGAAAACCAGACTTTAAAAACTGCTCATTCGACAAAAGATTTGAAAAATCATAAACTCTAACTAAACCAGCAGAACTATTATAATAAGGAGAGCCAACAGCAAGTGTTGTTCCGTTTGATGACATTGAAATATCCCAACCAAATTTGAACCCTTCATCGCCATCTATATCTATTCCTATTTGCGTCCAAACTCCCGAAATATTTTTATAAACTCGAACATGTCCCGAATTGCTTCCATTTCCATCATTATCTTTAGCACCAATAGCAACTATATTACCATCTGCAGAAAGTGAAACCCTTTCGCCACTTTTATCATTAACCGCTTCGCCGTTAATATCCGTTCCAACTTGAGTCCAAACTCCAGCTACATCTTCATAAACTCTTACATGTCCTGAACTATCTCCATTTCCATCATTACCTGTAGCGCCAATAGCCACTATTTTACCATCATAAGAAAGTGAAACGCCAAAACCACTTAAATCGTTTGCAGCTTCGCCATCTATATCTGCCCCAACCTTAGTCCACGAACTGGATTCATATTTATAAACTCGAACATGTCCTGAATTGCTTCCATTTCCATCATTAAACCTAGCTCCTATAGCAACCCTATTACCATCAGCAGAAATAGATATACTTTCACCACTACCATCATCACTAAATTCTCCATTAATATCAATCCCTAACTGCACCCATGTACCACTATTATTTTGATACACCCTTACATGACCCGCCTTTGTTGAACCATTATTTGGAGCACCTATAGCAACCCTATTACCACTTGCAGAGAGCGATACACTATAGCCGCTTGAGTCACTTGCAGCTTCGCCATCAATATCGGTTCCAATTTGAGTCCATACTCCTAAAGCGTATTGATATACTCGAACATGACCAGAATCGACTCCATTTCCATCATTACGGTAAGCTCCAATTGCTACTGTATTGCCATCAGCAGAAATAGATACACTAAAACCGCTATTATCACCTATTGCTTCACCATCAATATCAGCCCCAACCTGCGTCCATATTCCAGATGCGTTTTGATAAACTCTTACCTGACCAGAGCCATCTCCATTATCACTATTAAAACTGGCACCTATAGCGACTTTACTTCCATCAGCAGACATGGGAACACTCCTACCGCTCCAATCATTTGCAGTTTCCCCGATGATGTCTGAACCTATTTGAGTTTGTCCTATTCCCATTAAAGGAAAAAACATAACAAATAAAAAATTTCTAAAAATTGTAATTGTTTTTTTCATAATTAAAGTTTTTAATAGTTATTTATATTTTCACAAACTCAACACGCCTGTTATTAGCGCGACCTTTTTCTGTAGTATTATCATCAACAGGTTCGGTTGCTCCTTTACCTATAAATTTTAGTCGGTCGTATTCTATTTCAAACTCTTCCCAAAGAATTTGTTTTACCATTTGTGCTCTACTTCTTGATAAGTATTGGTTGGAACTATCATCGCCTTGACTATCTGTATGTCCAATAATTTGCAAGTTGATGTCTGGATTATCTTTTAGCATTTTCGCTATTTCAGACAGAATACCATACGATTCTTTTTTAACTGTAAAAGCTGCCGTATCAAAGTAAATACCTGTGGTACTGAATTTGCCATTTTTAAGGAGAAGTGAACGTAAATCCTCTGTAGACTCTGCAATTTTAAAGTTCGAAATACCTACAAAATGACCTTTTTCAGGAAGCACATCCATTGCTTGTATAATAAAATACTTGCCAATATTAACCTGTAATAAATTTGGTGAATCCACCAGTTTTTCCTCATTTACCCACATTCGAAGCCTTTTTTTGTTCACAGCCATAGAAATATGAACCGTACTATTTAAATAATCGGGCATTTGTCTATTTATACTGCTACCAATTTTTACTTCAACCTCTCCTCCAAAATTTTCTACCTTGCTTACTGTAAAACCATTATTAGAGAGCAGGATTTCGATATCTGCCAAGGAGCCACCTGCTCCCATGGCGTAAACTTTCTTCGTTAAGAATGCGAAAAACAATTTGCTGATAGGTTTGCCACTACCATACCCGTTATTAGCCAAATCAAATTCTATGGTATAATTTTCAGGGAGTTGGTTTTCCATTGTGGGCATATACCCAGCTCTTCTTGAAATGGAGAGCCATTTTCCTTCGGAGTCACTAGTGGTCACAACTTCCCCTGAACCACCAGTTTCCCAATTTGCAGGAAAATCTCCTAGAGCATCTTTCGCAAAATCATCATAAAACAAGAGTTTGTTTCCTGGTATAAATGTGAAATTGCTATATACTCCAAACCCTATTTCTGAGCTTTCTTCTTCTGTTTGTGTAGATTCTTTACTTTCAATGTTATTATCTTGATTTTTATTAGAAGATTTACTTTTATCTTTCTTGTTGTGGCCTTTATTACCATCAAAAATGGTGTCTAAAGTATTTGAAGTTTCATCAGCTGCTTTATCAGATGTTTTTTCAACTACTACGTTCTCAACTTTTTGTTCAATTCTGTTTTTTAGCTTTTTTAGAAATTGTGCTTGAGAATTTGAAACACTTAAAAACATAAAAACCGCTGCTAGAATAATTTTTGATTTCATATTATATAGAATTATAAAGTTTTAAAAACTAATTGTGATTTACTTCTTTCAATAACTTGAAGTTTAATATTATTTATGAAAAATTTATGTCCAGAATTAAATATATCTCCAGGCAGAAAAGTGTCTCCTGACAAAAATGTGTCTCCAAGTAATTCATTTTGATTGGTGTATATAATAATTGAAGTGTTTTTATCTGGATTAACCAAATCATCTTTAACAGTAAACCCACCTTTTAAAAGACCCAAGTAAAATTTACTGTTGGGATATTTTTTTAACAAAGCTTTTGATTCTTGCTGATTAAAAAGCTCTAAACTTGTTATAGTATTTGTTTTATTTTCCACTACAAACACCACTTTGGCATCATGCTTTTTTGGATTTTGCGCTTGTAAAATTTGCACACCAAAACACAAATAATAGGTGAATAAAATAAATTTAAATTTCATTTTGACTTATGTTTTAAAGTGACTTTTAATTACAAAATCTGATGCCTCAGAATTCTTTTAAAAGGTTAAAACAAAAGTAAAGTTGATTATTTCTGATGTATGCTAGGTATGTAACAAAGCGTACAACAATTGTAACATTTAATATAAAAGTTAGAAGATTTTGTTATTTTTTAATATAATCTAAAGGTGTTTTACCATACAGTTCTTTAAAAGATTTTATAAAATAAGACGGTGTATTAAAACCTGTTGCATAAGCAACTTCGGCTACTGTTATTCCATTTTTCTCTAAAAGTGAAGCAGCTTGTTTTAATCTTTCTATACTGATAAAAGAGGTTGTACTTTGCCCTGTTAAAGCAATTAATTTTCTGTGCAACTGCATCCTATTCATAGATAGCATTTTGGAGAATTTTTGGGCGGTAAAGTCAGAATCATTTAAATGTTTATCTAAGATTACTTGTACCTTTTGCAAAAACATTTCATCTGTAGTTGTAAAAGCAATATCCTTAATATTTAATGTTTTGACCGAAAAATATTTGTTTTGCAGATTGACTCTATAGTCAATAATGTTTTTTATTTTGATTTGAAAATTTAATGGATTGAATGGTTTTGTTATATACGCATCAGCTCCACTTAATAATCCTGCCATTTCATTTTCGTTTCCAACTTTAGCTGTTAATAATACAATAGGGATATGTGACGTTTTTTCATCATTTTTTAAATAATTACATAATTCAATACCCGTTTTTATAGGCATAGACACATCAGAAATTATAAGGTCTGGTACGTTATGCAATGCTTTTTCAACACCTTCTAATCCGTTTTTAGCTTCTAAAATAGTATACTCATTAAAAAATAAAGATTTAATGTAATTACGAATATTTTGATTGTCGTCTACAATTAAAATCAATGGTTTTATAGCATTATTTGAACTCGAATTATTAATATTTATATAATCCTTTTCAGTTTTAGGGTTTAGCTTGTGAGTCTCTATAAATGTAATTGGTAAATTAACTAAAAATTTAATTTTAGAATTGTTATTTGTGTAATTAGCACTAACTGTTCCTTTTAATAAATGCACTAATTCTTTAACCAATGAAAGACCAATACCTGTGCCCTGAATGTTATTTTCTGCTCTATAGAATCTTTCAAATAATTTATTAACATCTTCATTTGGTAATTTTTCTATATCATTTTCAATTTCAAGTTCAAGTTCATTGGTTTTATCATTAAGATTTGACATAAAATTAATTCGACTTCCTTTTGTAGCATATTTTATGGCATTAGACAATAAATTATTAATTATTTTTTCAAGTATATCTGTATCGCAACTAATTTTTTTATTATCAGCAATAGCAACATTAAAACTCAAATTATCCTTACTTGCCAAATAAGTATATGTTTCAATAATCATTTGTAAAAAATAAGCAATATCAATTTCCTCATTTACAACTTTCACCACTCCAGAATCGACCTTGGTTAATTCTAACATTTGATCTACTAAATCAATTAATCGAGAGGTGTTTCTATGGATATTACTTAAGTCGTTGTTAGTTTCAGTTTCATGTTTATTATTCTCAATTTGGTTTATTATAGATCCATTTATTAGAGTTAAAGGCGTTCTAAATTCATGAGAAATATTGGCATATAATGTGTTTTTATAGTCATTAATTTCTTTTAAACGGCTAGCTTCTTCTTTTTTTAACTTAAGTTCTAATTGTATTTTCCAACGCCATTTAAAATAAATATAAGGAAGGTATCCTGTTATAATAAACAAAAGAATATACACAAAAACAGCCCAATTACTAAGATACCATGGTTTTAAAATTTTAAAACTAAATGATTTTGGGGTTTCATTCCAAAAACCATCATAATTGCTTGATTTTACATAAAAAGTATATTCTCCGGCAGGTAAATTTGTATAACGAACATAATTTTTATTTCCATTCTCAACCCAATTCTCATCAATATTAGTTAGTTTATATTTAAATTCATTTTTTTGAGGTGAAGAAAACTGCAAACTTGAAAAAGTAAAAGAAATTGTGTTTTCATTACTTTTTAAAACGGTGTTAGCATGAAGAGGGAATGACTTATTAAAAACTTCAAATTTGGTAATAGCTGTTTTAGGAACTATAGAATTTTCAACAATATTATTAGGGTTAAATGAATAAAAACCATCTAAAGAGCCAAAATATATATCTCCGTTTTCACTTTTAAAATAGGCTCCTGTATTAAACTCTGTAGATAAACCATCATAATTAGTATAATTAATGATGGTAGGCTTATGTTCAAAATTTTCAGAAGGCGTAAAGCGTGTTATTCCTTTATTTGAACTTAACCAGAGATTGCCTTTTGCATCGGGAACTATTCCATAAATGACATCGTTTGCCAATCCATCTTGAGTAGAGAAATGATAGAATTGTTGCTTTTTTGTGTGGAAAGCATTTAAACCTCCTCCATTGGTTCCTATCCACAAAATGTCATTTGTATCATAATACAATGATTTAATATTGTTTTTTGAAAGTGAATTTTCATCTTCTGAATGCACATAAGTTATAAATGTTTCAGTTATAGGATCAAACTTTAAAAGACCTGAAGCGTCCGTCCCAATCCAAAGATTATTATTTTTATCCTCTACTATAACTCTTATATTATTGCTTGATATTGATTTATTGTCTTCTGTTTTGATGAATTTTTTAATTTCTCCTTTCTTTTTATCAAACTTAATAAGGCCGTTATCTCTTGTTCCTAGCCAGTAGTTATTCTTATAATCTTTAAAAATGCACCAAATGGTTTTGGCAGATAAAGAAATCTTTGTTGTTTCAGAGTATTTTAAAAAGGTGTTATTTGAATTTAAAATATTAAGTCCTAAATCTTGCGTACCTATCCATAGGTCATTATCATTATCTACTAAAAGACTTACAATTCTGTTTGAAGAAATAGAATTTTCCAAATTTCTATTATGAGTAAAAGATTTCCAGTTATTGGCTTTTGGCTCGAATCGAGTTAAGCCTTTTCCAGATGTTCCAATCCATGTTGTTCCATTTTTTTCAACTGTAATTGCCCTAACCAAATCAATACTCACATCTTCGGGAGTTTGATAATTGGTAGACACATTAAATTTTTCTAAATACTCATCATAATAACTAATTCCAGCACCATCCGTTCCAAACCATAATACACCTGAATAATCTTCATAAATACATAAAATATCATTATAGTTTAACGACTTTAAATTATGTTTTTCTACTAAAAAATGCTTCGTTTCATTGTTAACCAAGTCAATCAAATAAAGCCCATCACCATAAGTAGCTATCCAAAGTCTATTTTTTTTGTCAACGTGAAGATCCAAAATATTGAGATTATTTGGCAAAATAAATGTAGAATCATAATCTGATATCCTATGAAAATTATCACTATTATCATCTTTAAAATACAATCCATCACCATAAGTTCCTTGCCATTGATTACCAGCTTTATCAAAAACAATAGCACTAAAATTAGCAGTCATGGGTTTTCCCGAAATAGTTTTTGATTGTAAAATATGGGATTGGTTCGTTTTAATATTTAACTCCATTAGTTGCTTTCCAGCAGCTAAAATAATTCCATTTTCACTTTTCTGAACAATTTCAAAAATAGTTCCTGTTACCTGATTGGAATTTAAAACCTGTTTGGTTTCAAGTGTAGAAGGATTTATAAGATAAAGCCCATTTGAGTATGTTCCAACCCATATATTAAACTGGCTATCCTGAAAAATGGTGCTAGCATCGGTAATAGTACTAATGGGTACAAATTCGTTCTTGGATACATTAAATTTATGAGGTATTTTATTAATTGGTATTATCCAAACATTTCCTTTTCTATCGGTATAAACTTTTCCTAAGTTACTATAATTAGGTTTTGTTATATCGACGAATATAAATGGGTAATTAAAAAATTCTCTTCCTTCATATTTATTTAGTCCATCTTGAGTGGCAATCCATAAATAACCAATACTATCTTGAGTAATAGATATTGCACTATTTTGTGATAAACCTTCCTTTACTGATAATTGTCTGAAATTAACCTGAGCCTGTGAATAAGCAATACTTGAACAAATAAAATAAAAAATGAAATAGAGATTCATTCTCTTTACAACAGTCTTATTCTTAAATATCATATATTAAAACCTATATGGCTCTAAATTAAGTAAATAGTTTTTTATATTATAATATTTTACTTACTTTTATGTAAATATAATTCTTTCCATTACTTTTTCGGGATGCGCTAACTCTGTATAACCAAATTGTTTATATAGCCCATGAGCATCCGAGGTTTTTAGCATCCAAACTTTACAAGATTGTAATTGCGATGCTTCATTAATAGCTTTCATTAATTGTTTTGAATAGCCTTTTCCTGTGTGTTCTGGTAAAATAAACACATCCATTAAATAAGCAAAAACTGTATAATCGGTTGCTATTCGAGCAAAACCAATTTGCTTTTTATCTAAGTAAACTCCAAAACACAAACAATTATTAATTGTTTTTTTAACATCCTCAATGGTCCGTCCTTTAGCCCAATATGTCGTGGTTAAAAATTGATGAATCACATCAATTTGAAGTTTCTTTTTATCAGTTGAAATCTTAATCATTCAAAAATTTTATACAAAACTGGCTTACTTGGAGTTGCATCGTTCTCGAAAGGCGCAATTTGAAGATTTAAAAAATACGTACCATCTTCAATGGAATTCGGTACAAAAATTAATTCCGTTATGGTTGCATCTAATCTTAATTTCCCTTTTGTATTCCAGAACGCATTATGTGCTAACAACTTGCCACCATCCTTTTCTTTATCAACACTGGGCACATCAACCAATAAATGTTTTACACCTGTCTCCTTCAAATAAATGGCAGCATCTTCAAGTAAATAAGTCGGATTGGTATTGGAATACTGCCTAGATAGTTTCTCTTTGGTATTAGGCATGGTTCTTATAATAATAGCGTCCCTTTTTTTGTTACCCAAAGCAAACTGCAAGAGCTTTTTAGATATTACAAAATCCCCTTTAACTTTTTCCGGAGGAATGGTAACTACTTCTGCAAAAAAGAAAAATTGCTTTAAGTTTTCATTAATAGAATGCACTTTTTTGGTGATATGACCAACACACTCGGTATGTGTACCATGTGCATGCGGATTGAACATAATATTATTAAAATTCACATCGGCTCCGGCTTCTACATTACCAACCCAATCTCCAAATTTTACAGGATCCATTTTTGGAGCATCCAAATACCAAGCATTTACGTTACTATTTGAAGCTCGCAAAGGAATTGAAATATCCAATGGTAGTGATAAATCTATTTGATATATTTCCGAATTATATTGAATTGATGCAATCACGATAAGTTAATTTTAAATAAGTCTGAGGCAATACCATCACTCAAAAATTTGCCCTTTTTAGTGACTAATAATTTACCGTTATGAAGATACAACAATTCGTTTTTTAAATGTTTATCGCCCTGCTCTAAAAGATATATTTTATAATTCAGTCCAAAATCTTGTTCTACTTTTTGTAAAGAAACCCCCCAGACTGTTCGTAAGCCTGTCATCACGTACTCGTTATATTTATCGCTTAGTGAAAGCGTTTCAGTCTCCATAGGAAGTATGTTTTGCTCTAATGATTTAATATATTTTGCATTGTTACGCACATTCCAACTGCGTTCGTCTCCATTGAATGAATGCGCCGAAGGACCAATACCTAAATACGGTTTTCCTTGCCAATAGGCTGAATTGTTTTTACTGAAATAATCTGGTTTTCCAAAATTAGAAAGTTCATAATGCGCATAGCCTGAAGCTTCTAATTTATCGATTAATAGATGAAACTGCTCTTGTGCTAAATCATCATCAACATTTTGAATCAGTCCTTTTTTAATGAAAGTTTCTAATGCCGTTTTAGGTTCAACCGTTAGTGCATAACTTGAAATATGCGGAATATTAAATGATAATGCCGTATCAATATTTTTTATCCAATTGTCATTACTCAATCCTGGAATTCCATAGATTAAATCGACCGAAATATTATCAAAGTATTTGGTCGCTTCTTGCAAGCATGCTTTTGCTTCCACGGTATTGTGTGCACGATTCATGAGTTTTAAATCGGCTTCAAAAAAAGACTGGATGCCTATGCTTAAACGGTTGATGCCTATAGATTTGTAATCTTCAAAAATAGTTGTGGAATGCGTTTTAACGGACACTAAATCATCAGGATTCGCTTCTAGTGTAATTTCCGGATTTTCGACAACACTATAATTTTTATAGACTTCAGAAATTAAAAGTTGTAATTCGTTAATCGTTAATAATGAAGGAGTACCACCACCAAAATAAATGGTTTCTACGGTTTGGTTTTTGAATTCATCTTTGCGCAATCCCAACTCTTTAACAAGCGCATTAACAAGTTCCTCTTTCTTCTTTAAAGAAGTCGAAAAATGAAAGTCACAGTAATGACATGCTTGCTTGCAAAACGGGATATGAATGTAGATTCCAGACATTTCAATTATCAATTATCAATAAACAATTAGCAGTTTTTAATTCTTGTTGTTTTAAGAATAGAAAATAATAAAGCGAAATCATAAGACTTATTTTGAAGTGGATTATTTTTTAATTTCATTTAATTTTTTGAAATTGTTAAATGTTAATTGTTTAAATGATTTTTTTAGGATTCTGCTTCACAAAAGCATCCCAACCAGAGTAACTTTTACCAATCTCTACTTTTCCTGAGTTATAAAAATGACAAACAGCTGCCGCTAAACCATCAGTCGCATCCAAATTTTTTGGCAATGTTTTTAACCCCAATAAGCTTTGTAACATTTTAGCAACTTGTTCTTTACTTGCATTGCCATTTCCAGTAATAGCCATTTTAATCTTTTTAGGAAGGTATTCTGTGATTGGAATTTCTCTGCTTAATCCGGCAGCCATGGCAACACCTTGTGCGCGCCCAAGTTTTAACATACTCTGTACATTCTTTCCAAAAAAAGGCGCTTCTATAGCAATTTCATCGGGGTGATGCGTGTCGATAAGTTCGATGGTGCGTTCAAAAATGAGCTTAAGTTTTAAGTAATGGTCATCATATTTTTTTAAATCCAACTCATTGAGCTGTATAAAGGTCATGGTTTTCCCAACAACCTTAATGAGTCCGAATCCCATAATGGTTGTTCCTGGATCAATACCTAAAATGATTTTTTCTTTACTCATTAATTTGCACTATTTGATGTGATACCATAATATTGGTTTAATTTGCATCTTGAGTTTATGACCTATACGCAGCCTTACAAAACTAAACAATTCTTTTTTGTGCTTATTAAAATAAGTATCGTTGTAGCTGCTTTTTATTTTATATATCGCAAATTAACAACTAACAGTGAATTTGAATATGCTACTTTCGTTAATTTTTTAAATAAAAATCAAGTTTTTTCATTAAAAACAATCTTTTTTTTAATGTCTTTAAGCTTTTTTAACTGGTTTTTCGAAATTTTAAAATGGCACAAATTAGTTTCCGCCACCAGAAAAATTTCATTTAAAAATGCACTGGAACAAAGTTTAGGCGCACTAACAGCATCTTTATTTACACCAAACAGAATTGG
>JBNMNO010000017.1:0-38221 GCA_051275695.1 Mariniflexile sp. | reverse complement strand
GTGGCCGTATTTAAAATATGCTCTTCAGATTCTGGATGAGCAATTATTTTATAATCTGGATGCTTTTTATGTAATTCAACTAATTTATCAAAAGAAAAAGCCTCGTGCACAATACAACTCCCATCCCACAGTACTAAATCCCTCCCTGTTTGTTTGCTAACATAATTTCCCAAATTCTTATCTGGAGCAAAAATAATAGGGGTGTCTTTTGGTACCGATTCTACAATTTTTATGGCATTAGACGATGTACAAACAATATCACTTAATGCCTTAATTTCCGCAGAACAGTTTACATAGGTAATTACCACATGGTTAGGATGTGCTTTTGTGAATTTTTCAAAGGCTTCTGGTGGACAAGAATCTGCTAAAGAGCAACCTGCCATTAAATCTGGCAAAACTACCATTTTAGTAGGATTCAAAATTTTAGCCGTTTCTGCCATAAAATGAACCCCTGCAAACACAATAATATCGGCATCTGTTTCGGCTGCTTTTTGCGATAGTTGCAAGCTATCGCCAACATAATCGGCAATATCTTGTATTTCTGCAACTTGATAATAATGTGCCAGAATTACAGCGTTTTTTTCTTTTTTAAGTCGGTTTATTTCCTTTACTAAGTCCATTATTCAATTAAGATGCCATACATTAATTAAGAAGAGGCTTTAATGTAATAGCCATTATTTTACAAATATCTTAATTAAAATTCTATCGAACTGTGATTACACAACAAAATGAACCAGAATTAAAGATCCGCTATAATTTTATAAAATATTTAAGCCCTTAATAAATTAAAGCTTATTTATTTATTAAAATCTATAACTCATTAATTAAAAACACTAAAGAACTACCTGAGTTTTCTGGTATAGAATGGCTTGATTTTGTATTTCTAAACTTATTAAATCTAAAGTTTTTTCGCCTTTATCTAGCTCGCGTAATACATCGTCTTTAATTTCTTCGAATACATTTTTTAAATTATTAAACAACGATTTATAATACCTTATGCCTTCATTTAAATTATTAGTGAAGGATAATAAGTATTTTTCTTCTTTAATTGTCATGACGGCCTTCACTTCTTCCAATTTATTTTTTAAGTATTCTATATAAATAGAAAGTTCTTTAATAAACAAATTAGGGCGGTCGGTTCTGGAAATCATATTATCTCTTCCGTAAATATGGTCGGTCATATTCTTTAAGCTCATAATTTTTGAATAGTACGCCAAATTAGGACCGGGACAAACAGATACGCCATCGCCTTCTGTTTTAGTGTCTAAATTATATGCTAGCAGCGCAGTAGTTCCTAAACCAACACAGGCACAAGATTTTTCAGTTATTTTATTAAGTTTAACCTGATAATCTTGATGCTCCAATCCTTCAGAATCCAGTTCTTTTATTTTTAAATGCTGATATTCTCTTGATGCTGTACAAATTCCATTTTCTTTAAACTCTTTGTTTAAGGCTACAAACTTTTTAGGACAAGAACTTCCTGGTCTGCCTTTGTTAATAAGCATCTCCTTTTCTAAATCTTTGGTATTTGATCTAAGGTTATTAAAAGGAACTCCTAATGGCGAAATATTACTTAAATACAAATCTTCTTCTTTTGCCATGACCAACTGGTTCAATGTTTTTTCATCAACCGTTGTTGCTTCTGGCACTAGTAAAAAAGGAGTGCCCCAACCAATGGAGTCTAATTGATACTGATTAAGTAAAAACTCATGCTCCTCTTGCGTGCCAACACCTCCCTGAGCAGAAATTTTTATTTCCAAAGGCGTATTTGAAACAACACGCCCTTGCTTAACTAATTCTTGTTGGATGATATCTTGAATTGAAGCTCTTAACTCTTCTCTTTTTTCATGAAACTCTGCCAATACAGGCCCCAATAAATGACCATCGGTTGCAAACGCATGACCACCACAATTAAGTCCGGATTCTATTCTGTATTCCGACACCCACAAGCCTTTTTTAGCTAAAAATTTACCTTGAATTAATGCCGACCTATAATCGCTGACTTTCAAGATAATTTTCTTTGAAAAAACGCCTTTCTTAGTTGGATAAAAATCATCAAACTGACTCATATAGGCATATAAACGCGGGTTCATTCCTGCAGATAGTATTACCGAAGATTTTAATTTACTGTTAGCAAAACCTCGTAAAGCAGCATATGCATCGTTATACTCCACTGGTAATTTTTCGTTTTTAATATAGTTCTCTTTATCAATCTTGGTCATTATATTAACATCTATACTTCCTTTAGCTAAGTTTTGTGAAGCCCAAGTTTTTATTTCAGAAATGTTAACTCCTTTTTCTGTAAGCCTATTAAATTCTTTTTTAATGGTTGAACCAGATGGGAGCATGTTAAAATACCCTTTTAACTCTTCACTTTTTTCATTGGTAATATTTTTTAAAGCTTCAAATTTTTTATCTACCAAATCACTTGTCATATTTAAATAGGAAGTGATTCGTTTTGCTCTAAAATCATCTTTTTTGTCTGTTATTTCTGTATAAGGAATTTCAAATTTTTCGCTATACATTTTTCTTAATTTCTCAAGCAAAATATCATCAACCAACGAAATTACCGAATCAATGCCGTATTGAGCTACCTTTAAAGGGGAATCTATTGTAAACCCAATTCCCATGACAGGAATATGGAATGTATGTACTTTTTTCATGTGCTATTATTTAAAATGATAAATTAAACCCATGGTACTAATCATCATTTATTAAGTTTAAAAAAGATGTAATTCGAAATTAAACCACTCATTTTTAAAATGAGTTAAAAAAGGCAAAGGTATTGGTTAAACAGCATACAGAAATATGATAATTATCATGCTTTTGAATTCCATTCCTTTAAAAAGAAAGAGTATGCCCAGAGATTTTTATAAAATTGGCAAACATTCGTGATTTTAAAAATTCTGATTAAGTGGCACATTTATTCAATTATTCACAATTAGAAATCGGTAAATAACAAAAATCAATAAAACTTCCCAAATACTGCAATCTTTAATTCAAGCTTGCTTACTTTTAGGGTTAATCTTCAATAGAACTACTATATGTCTGTAGAGCCTAAATTAACACGATTTAAACAGAATGTATTGTCTAAATATCAAATATACAACAGTATATTTATGACCTTACCTTTTGATGCCGTAACAAAAACCGGAGCACTGCTTCCACTGTTTCACGAAACCTGCCAAAAAGGATTCGCGAATGGAGACGACCCTACAACTATAGTAGATACTTTTTTTAAAAAATACCAAGATAGACGTAATAAGGAAAGCCAAATAAATCTACTATTTAGATTTATACAATATATAGAACGACAAGTGGTTCTTTTTGATGCTGTTGAAGATGCCGCTTTTCCGATAGTAAATAATATGGAAGGTATAGGAACTTTAAGAAACCTAAAAGAATCTGCCGTTTCTAACAATAAATTAGTAGAGTTACAAAATTATCTTGAAGAGTTTAAAGTACGTATTGTTTTAACGGCGCATCCTACGCAATTTTATCCAGGTTCTGTACTTGGTATTATTACAAATTTAACGGAGGCCATTAAAACCAATAACCTTTCGGAAATAAATAATTTGTTTGCTCAATTAGGAAAAACACCTTTCTTTAAACACGAAAAACCAACGCCTTACGATGAGGCAAAAAGCTTAATTTGGTATTTAGAAAATGTGTTTTATCAATCGTTTGGAGAAATTTATAATTACATCCAACAGAACATTTATGATGATAGCAAAAAACATAACGAAATAATAAATATTGGGTTTTGGCCTGGGGGAGACCGTGATGGAAACCCATTTGTAAAACCCGACACGACATTAAAGGTGGCAAGAAAACTAAAACAAGCCATCTTAAAAAAATACTATGCCGACCTTAAAAACTTAAGACGGAAACTTACCTTTAGAGGTGTTGAAGAGCGCGTTATAAAACTAGAAACTATCCTTTATAAATACAGCATCAATTTAGATTACGCAAAGGCTATTTCTGTAAAAGAACTTCTTACCGAATTATTAAGTATAAGAAACCTTATAGTTAAAGATTTTCAATCTTTATATGTTACCGAAATAAACAGTTTAATAAACAGAATCCACTTATTTGGATACAACTTTGCCACTTTAGATATTAGACAAGATAGCCGAATTCACCATACCGTATTTACAACGGTTATAGACCATTTAATAAGTAACGGAAGTCCTTCTTTTCCTAAAAATTATCACGATCTGTCTGAAAAAGAACAAATTCAAATTTTGTCTAAAGTAACCCATGAAACTGTTGATATTAATGCCTTTGAAGATGAAATGGTTTATAATACTTTAAAAACTATTGAAGCCATTAAAGTAATTCAAGAAACAAATGGCGAAAATGGCGCTAACAGATACATTATAAGCAACAACCAGACGGCCTTAAATATGATGCAGCTTTTTGCTATGTTAAAAATAATTGCTTTTAAAGATAAATTAACGGTTGATGTGGTACCTCTTTTTGAAACCATTACAGATTTAGACAATGCGCCCGCCGTTATGGAGGCCCTATACACAAACCCAGCATATGTGGCACATTTAAAAAGCCGTGGCAACAAACAAACTATTATGTTAGGTTTCTCTGATGGGACTAAAGATGGTGGTTATTTAATGGCTAACTGGGGCATATACAGAGCCAAAGAATTATTAACCGCCATGTCTCGTAAATACGATATTACCGCTATATTTTTTGATGGCCGTGGCGGACCTCCAGCTAGAGGTGGTGGAAAAACACATCAGTTTTACGCATCATTAGGACCAAATATTGAAGATAAGGAAGTACAACTTACTATTCAAGGTCAAACTATCAGTTCTAATTTCGGCACTTTAGATTCGTCTCAATATAACTTAGAGCAGTTAATAAGCTCAGGTATGTTTAATAGAATGGGTAAAGACAAACTAGAAATGTCTAAAGACGATAAAGTGGTCATGACCGATTTAGCGGAAACCAGCTATCAATCGTATAAAGATTTTAAAAATCATCCTATGTTTATTCCGTATTTAGAAAGAATGAGCACATTAAAATATTATGCCAAAACCAATATTGGAAGTCGTCCTTCAAAAAGAGGCACTTCAGATAAATTAATATTCTCTGATTTAAGAGCCATCCCTTTTGTGGGTTCCTGGAGTCAATTAAAACAAAACGTTCCCGGTTTTTTTGGGGTTGGTACAGCATTAAAAAAATATGAAGATAAAGGTGAGTTCTATAAAGTAGAGCTACTTTATAAAAATTCTAAATTCTTTAAAACCTTGCTAGAAAACAGTATGATGAGTTTAACAAAATCGTTTTTCGATTTAACTAGATACATGTCTAAAGACGAAGAATTTGGCGATTTTTGGAACCTTATATACAGTGAGTATATCACCACCAAAACACTGTTACTAAAACTTACAGGTTATAAAACACTAATGGAAAATGAACCTTCTGGAAAAGCGTCTATAGAGGTAAGAGAATCTATTGTTTTGCCTTTGTTAACTATTCAACAATACGCACTTAAAAAGATACAAGAATTAGAAAAAGAAGACGTTAAAGATGAAGAACAAATAAAAATATTTGAAAAAATAGTAACACGTTCTTTATTTGGAAACATTAATGCTAGTAGAAATTCTGCATAGCTAAAAGCAACATTATTAATATAAGAAGAGGCTGCCTGAAAAATTCAAGACAGCCTCTTCTTATTTAAGAAAATTAGAAGCAAAACTAATATTAATTTAAAGTATCTCCTCCTTTGTCTCCTGTTCTTATTCTATAGGATTCTTCAATATGCGAAACAAAAATTTTTCCATCTCCCACGTCTCCGGTTGACGCAGATTTAAGGATTGCTTCTATGGTTACTTTTTCAAAATTATCATTAACAACTATTGAAAGATGTCTGCGTTGAATATCACTGGTGCTATATGAAACACCTCTATACACATGCCCCTCTTTTTCATTGCCAACACCCGTAACATCCCAGTAAGAAAAAAAGTTTACCCCAACCTCATGGAGCGCTTGTTTAACTACAAAAAATTTAGATTTTCTAATGATTGCTTCTATTTTCTTCATACTAATATCCTTTAATTTTAACGGTTTCGTTCAAAAGTAAAGATATATTAATAATAGCATTGAGTGCTTTCATTGTATAACAAAAAAAAAGGATGTTTTACCATGAGATAAAACATCCTTTTAACACTAAATAAACTAAATTTTATTGCTCATTCAACCTAAAGTCCGGATAGGCATCCATACCATGTTCATGACCATCTAATCCTTCTAATTCTTCTTTTTCAGAAACTCTAATTCCCATAGTTTTCTTAAGTATGAATAGGATAATAAATGAAGTGACAACACAAAATACGGCATAAGAACCAACACCAATTAACTGACTAACAAATTGATCCATTCCTGCCAATTCTCCAAAAATACCCACGGCTAATGTTCCCCAGATACCACAAACTAAGTGCACTGCAATAGCTCCTACAGGATCGTCTAATTTTAATTTATCTACAAATCTTACTGCAAACACTATAATAGCTCCAGCAATAGCTCCGATTAAAATAGCATCCGTCGGGCTCATTTGATCTGCCCCTGCAGTAATACCAACTAACCCTCCTAAAATACCATTTAAGAACATGGTTAAATCTAAGTTTTTATACATAGCAGTTGATACTAACATAGCTACAACACCACCCGCTGCTGCTGCTAAACAAGTTGTTACTAAAGTTAAAGACGTTAATCCTGGATCTGCAGAAAGCACAGAACCTCCATTAAATCCGAACCATCCTAACCAAAGTATTAAAACCCCAGCAGTTGCTAGTGGAATATTATGGCCAGGTATAGCTTGAGGTTTTCCATCTTTAAATTTACCGATTCTAGATCCTAATAACCATACGGCTACTAAAGCGGCCCATCCACCTACAGAGTGTACTAATGTAGAACCTGCAAAGTCGTAAAAAGGAGTTTCTAAAGTTTGTAAAAAACCACCACCCCATTTCCAAGATCCTGCAATAGGGTACACTATTCCTACATAGATTACTGTGAAAATCATGAATGGTACAATTTTAACACGCTCTGCAACCGCACCAGATACTATGGTAGCGGCAGTAGCAGCAAACATACCTTGAAACAAGAAGTCCGTCCAATAGGTATACCCTTCATTATAAGTTAAATCTAAAGCCCCCTCAACAGTTAAAGGTGAACTTAAACCAAAGCCAGCAAAACCAAAGATCCCTGATGAACCTTCTGCAAATCCTGGGTACATTAAATTAAAGCCTACTAAGCAGTAAAGAAGTAAGCCTATGGTAATTATAAAAATATTTTTAAATAAAATATTTATGGTGTTTTTTTGTCTTGTTAATCCTATTTCTAAGAGTGAAAACCCTAAGTGCATAAAGAAAACGAGTGCTGTACAGATCATCATCCATACATTATTTATTGTAAGTAATTCCATTATATATTTATTAGATAATTATTATTTTAAAGTGTCTCCACCTTTTTCTCCTGTTCGTATTCTGTAACACTCTTGTATCTCAGACACAAAAATTTTACCATCTCCTACTTCACCAGTTCCTGCAGAACTAAGAATGGCTTGGATAGTTGCTTCTTCAAAATCATCATTAACAACAATTGATAAATATCGACGCTGAATATCACTTGTACTATAGGATACTCCTCTGTAGACATGCCCCTCTTTTTCATTCCCCAAACCGGTAACGTCCCAGTAAGAGAAAAAGTTTACTCCAACTTCATGCAGTGCATCACGCACTACGCGATATTTAGATTTTCTAATAATTGCTTCAATTTTTTTCATAATATCATTGTCTTTAGTTTAGTTTATATTAAAATATTTAGATTTTTTATTCTAAATAAAAAAATTTTAACGCTTAAAAGATGCCCTATTATTAGGGCATCTTTATGTTTGTATTATATAATAAAGTCTATTCTATTTCTCTAGTTCTTTTTCCTGCGTAGGCAATAGACCCATGTTCAGAAATATCAAGACCTGCAATTTCCTCAGCTTCAGTCACTCTTAATCCTAAAGTCTTTTTCAAAATGAATAAGAAAATAAATGACGTTCCTATAGCCCAAGCGGCATATGCTAAAACTCCAATGGCTTGAGCAGCTAATTGAGCAGCACCTCCACCATTAAAAAGACCTATTCCGGTATCACCATCAACACCCCAAAGACCTATAACTAAAGTCCCCCAGGCACCTGCAATACCATGTACTGATATAGCACCTACAGCATCATCAATTTTTAATGTTTTTTCAACAAATCCAATAGCGTATACTACAATAATTCCTCCAATCAATCCAGCTAATACAGCCCCTCCTTCGGTCATATTACCACAACCAGCAGTGATGCTTACAAGACCTGCAAGGGCTCCATTTAAAGTCATACTCAGATTTGGTTTACCCATTTTAAACCTAGAAACCAATAAAGCCGCTATAGCTCCAGCAGCTGCAGCTAAGTTAGTTACTAATACTACTTGCGAAGCAGCAATAGCATCATCACCACCCCAAGCTAATTGAGAACCCCCATTAAAACCAAACCATCCTAACCATAGGATGAAAACCCCTAAAGTAGCATACATTTGGTTGTGGCCATGCATTTCAATTGGTTTACCATTAAGAAATTTCCCAATCCTAGGTCCTACCATAAAAGCAGCAACTAGGGCGGCCCATCCACCAACAGAGTGCACAATGGAAGATCCAGCAAAATCAATAAATTCAGCAGGCATCCATTCCGCATTTAACCAACCCCCATTCCATTCCCAACCACCAGCGATTGGATAAATAATAGCAGTCATCACAATACTAAAAATAGCATAAGTTGTATATTTGGTTCTTCCAGCGATAGCGCCTGATACAATAGTTGCAGCAGTTGCAGCAAATACAGTTTGGAAGAACAAATCGGCAGCACCTTGTGAAAAGATAAATCCACTCCAATGGAAGAATCCGCCGCCAGAAACATCGCCACCGTACATTAAAGAATATCCAACGAACCAGAAAGCCAAAGAGCCCACTGCGACGTCTAAGAAGTTTTTCATGGCGATGTTCACCGCATTTTTAGAATCTGTCATTCCAGATTCCACTAAGAAGAATCCAGCTTGCATGAAGAACACTAGGACACCTGAAATAAGCATCCACATCATTCCCATGTCGCCTTTAACAGCTTCCGAAAGCGCATCAATAGCTGTTGAGTCTTGAATTAAAAGAGACATATTATATATAGACATAATAATTGTTTTAATGGTTAGTAAGAAAGAGAACAATTTAAATTCAATTGTTCTCTTTGCAATATGTTTTTTAGAAAGAATAAATCGCAGCTAAAACAAATGAACCTAAGCTTTTTGTTGCAGCTAAATCATTGTCAATAAATGCATTATCAGAAGCAGAATCTAATCTAATCTCTGGTTTGATTATTAAGTTATCAATTGCAAAACTGCCTGTTAAAGTTGTAGCAAATACACTAGAATCAGCAACTCCAGTTCCAATAGCTCCAAAATCTCCATCTTCAACAAAATATTCACCTCTTAAACCAAGAGTGAAAGTGTCAGAAATTGCATATTGAGGATATAAAGCAGCTCCCATGAATCCGCCTCCATTATCTTCAACAGTTAAATAAGCAGCATTAATTCCTAGAAATAAAGAATCAGATAAATCAAATCCGCCTGTAAAGTCAATCTCGAAGAAAGAAGGATCTACTAATACATTTAAGAATTGCCCTGAATATCCTAATTGAGCACCAAAAGCATAATCACCAGTTGGGTTAAATTCGGTTAAATCTGTGTCGTTCATAACACCTAACATTAAGCTAAAATCTTCACCTAAAGCAAAATCAGCTTTTAAACCAGTATGACTAAATGGCCCGTAAGAGAATAAATAAGATGTACTGTAGTTAAAATTAGCAACAGGCGAAATTACCTCATACCCTAAAAAAGTATTAAAGTTACCCATTGTAAGCTTTACGCTTTCGCTCACGTTCCAGTAAGCATATAATTGATTTATAATATTACCCGTTGCAGAGTACATTGGAGAATTAAAAATAGCGTCTGTACCTCTTGGGCCAAATGCTAAATCAGCAACAAACCCAGCTTTTGCACCTTCATAAGAGAAAACTACATTTGCCATACCTAAAGCAAATCCAGGTAATTGAGCAAATGATGATCCCGGAGCAATAGCATTTTCATCATTAGGAGCTGTAAAGTTAGCTCTGTAATAAGCGTCAACGCTACCACTTATAGTTAATTTTGGCGCTTCTGCCTCTTCTTGAGCAAATAATACTGTTGCCATAAAAAGCATTGAGAGTGTAATTAATTTTTTCATGTTTGTTTAATTTTTAAGTTATTAATTTTTAATGATTATTTTCCTTAGGAATGGCCAAATCTATATTAAAAAGTTTTAACCCCTATAAAAAATAGGGGTATTTGGTATATTTTTATTGATATTCTAGTTTTTACCCTATTTTTTTATAGGTATTATGTTATTTTATTCTTTTTTTGGTTTTTTAACAAATGTATTGTTTGAATTATTGTCAGTATTTTTTAATTTTTAGCACCATTATTAGTGATAAGCTGAGTATTCGCTGATATTAATTCAGATATACTTACTTATTGTTAATTATTATATATTGAGTATTTAATAGAAAATCAGTTTATTATTGATATATAACTATTTTTAGTGCTGCTTCACTTCTAAAATCGAAATAATTATTTCTCTATTAATTTAATTTAAAATCTATACATATATTAGCTAATTAAGTCACGTTTTAAACCAAAATTTGCTGATTATGCTGAAGAAACAAGGATTGTATTTACCTGAATTTGAACACGAAAATTGTGGCGCAGGTTTCATTTGTAATCTTAAAGGAGAGAAGACAAATCAAATCATTCATGATGCGTTAGAAATTCTTGTTAAACTAGAACACCGCGGTGGTGTAAGTGCTGATGGGAAGACTGGAGATGGTGCTGGCTTATTAATTGATATCCCTCACGATTATTTTAAACGGGTATGTGGTTTTAAAATCCCTGCCCAAAGAGACTATGCCGTAGGTATGGTGTTTTTACCAAAAGTACCTAACCAATATCAATATTGTAAAGATACATTCGAGAAAGAAATAAAAGAACAAGGACTTTCCATTTTAGGCTGGAGAAAAGTGCCTGTTGATTCTTCTAATTTAGGTGAAATTGCTTTAGCTTCAGAGCCGAACATTGAGCAACTATTTATTGGAAAAACTGGAGATCTTACTGAAGCCACTTTCAAGGCAAAACTATTCGCAGCTCGTAAAATAACAGAGCATGCTATTAGAAATTCAAAAATTTCTGAAAGCGGGTATTTTTATGTGCCAAGTTTATCAACCACAACCCTTATTTACAAAGGGATTATCATGCCAGAAGATATTGGCCCGTATTTTACAGATTTACAACAAATAGATTTAGTAACACGCTTAGCACTGGTACATCAACGTTTTTCTACCAACACCATGCCTACATGGGAATTGGCACAACCCTTCCGTTTTATGTGTCAAAATGGCGAAATAAACACGTTACGTGGTAATGTGAGTAGAATGCGTGTTCGTGAAGAAATCATGAAAAGTGATGTTTTCGGCCCTCAAATAGAAAAATTATTCCCCATTATACTACCTGGAAAATCAGATTCTGCATCGATGGATATGGTTGTAGAATTATTAACACATACCGACAGGTCACTGCCTGAAATTATGATGATGATGATTCCTGAAGCCTGGGAAAAACACAAAACCATGTCTGAAGAACGAAAAGCGTTCTACGAATACAATGCATGCATCATGGAGGCTTGGGATGGTCCGGCTTCAGTGCCTTTTACAGATGGCGACTATATTGGTGCTTTATTAGATAGAAATGGGTTAAGACCTTCTAGATACACTATAACCAAAAGTGGCAAATTAATCATGGCATCAGAAATTGGTGTAGTAGATATTGCTCCTGAAGATGTGGAAAGACATGGTAGATTAGAGCCAGGAAAAATGTTTTTGGTAGATATGAACAAAGGTCGCATTATCGAAGATGAGGAAATTAAAAGCAAAATTGTTTCTGAAAGACCTTATAAAAAATGGTTAGATCAAACACGGTTAGATTTAAAAAATGTGCCTTACACCAACCAAACCTGTCCAATAGAAGCCATTGACATTAAAACAAGGCAGCGCTTATTTAACTATACCTTTGAAGATATTCAAGATGTTATTACGCCTATGGCAGTTTCTGCTAAAGAAGCTTTAGGTTCCATGGGTACCGATACGCCTTTAGCCGTTTTATCGGATAGACCTCAATTAATTTCTAACTACTTCAAACAATTATTCGCACAAGTTACAAACCCACCATTAGATGGTATTCGTGAGGAAATTGTAACAGATATTAGTTTAAATCTTGGAAAAGACCGAAACATTTTTAGTATTACTGAACGACAGTGCAGAAAACTAAGAATTCAAAACCCTGTAATTTCTAATGACGATTTAGAAAAAATAAGAACCATTTCAATTGAAAGCTTTAAAGCCGAAACCATTCAAATTTTGTATCCAAAAGCTCAAGGACTTAATGGTCTTGAAGATGCCTTGGAAGCTATGATAACTCAGGTTTCTAAAGCTTTAAATAATGGTGCAAATATTATCATATTGTCAGATAGAGGCGTAAATAAAGATTTTGCGCCAATTCCTGCCCTTTTAGCCTGCTCTTATGTTAATCATCAAATGAACCGTTTGCGTAAACGTTCTTATTTCGATATCATTATCGAATCGGCAGAACCACGTGAACCCCATCATTTCGCAACCTTATTTGGTTATGGAGCTAGTGCCATTAACCCATATATGGTAAATGAAATCATCAGAGCGCAAGTAAAAGAAGGTTTCATTACAGGTATGGATGAGCAAAAAGCAGTTAACAACTTCAATAAAGCTATTGGGTCTGGTATTTTAAAAATTATGAATAAAATCGGGATCTCTACTTTACATTCGTACAGAGGTTCTCAAATATTCGAAATAGTTGGATTTAGTTCTCAATTTGTTGAAAAATACTTCCCATATACAACTTCAAGAATTGAAGGTATTGGTTTGTATGAAATTGAAAAAGAAATTAGCGAACGCTATAAATATGCGTATCCAGATAATTTAATAGATAAACGATTAGGATTGAATATAGGTGGCGATTACAGATGGAGACGTAATGGAGAACGCCACATGTTTAACCCTACAACTATAACAAAATTACAACAAGCTGTTAGGTTAAGTGATCAGGCAAGTTACGATGTTTACGCAAAAGCCATAAACGAACAGGCTGAAAATTTAATGACCATTCGTGGTTTATTTGAATTTGATAAATTAGACCCCATTCCGTTAGATGAAGTAGAACCTTGGACCGAAATCGTAAAACGTTTCAAAACGGGGGCGATGTCTTACGGCTCTATTTCTAGAGAAGCACACGAAAACTTAGCCATAGCCATGAACCGTATTGGTGGGAAATCAAATTCTGGTGAAGGCGGTGAAGACAGAAACCGTTTCCACCCAGATTCCAATGGCGATAGTCGTAATTCTGCGATTAAACAAGTAGCATCTGGTCGGTTTGGAGTAACTTCTCATTATTTAACCAATGCAAAAGAAATTCAGATTAAGATGGCTCAGGGAGCAAAACCTGGAGAAGGTGGTCAGTTGCCCGGAGAAAAAGTATATCCTTGGATTGCGGCAGTGCGTAACTCAACCCCTTTTGTAGGATTGATTTCACCACCACCTCATCACGATATTTACTCTATTGAAGATTTGGCCCAGTTAATTTTTGACTTAAAAAATGCCAATCGCGAAGCCAGAATCAATGTTAAATTAGTATCTGAAGTTGGTGTTGGTACTATTGCAGCAGGAGTAGCAAAAGCCAAGGCCGATGTTGTATTAATTGCTGGTTACGATGGTGGAACCGGAGCTTCTCCATTAACCTCATTAAAACACGCAGGCTTGCCCTGGGAACTTGGTTTAGCCGAAGCGCAACAAACTCTAGTTTTAAACAACTTAAGAAGTAGAATTGTTGTAGAATGCGACGGCCAATTAAAAACAGGTCGTGATGTTGCTATCGCTGCTTTATTGGGCGCTGAAGAATTCGGCTTTGCAACAGCCCCATTGGTAGCATCTGGATGTATTATGATGCGTAAATGTCATTTAAATACCTGCCCAGTCGGCATTGCAACACAAGACAAAGAATTGCGTAAAAACTTTAAAGGCACACCAGAACATGTTATTAATTTCTTCTTCTATATCGCTGAAGAATTAAGAGGTATTATGGCACAATTAGGGTTTAGAACTTTAGCTGAAATGGTTGGTCAAACACATAAAATTAATACCAATAAAGCCATTACACATTATAAAGCAAAAGGCTTAGACTTATCGGCTATTTTACACAGACCAGAGGCCTACAAGCTTATGACGGTTAAGAATACTGAAAAACAAGATCATAATTTAGATGATGTACTTGACTTTACAATATTAAAGGATTCTCACAGAGCCTTATACAGAAAAGAAAAAATGACTTTGGCGTATCCAATAAATAATACGAATCGAACGGTTGGAGCCATTGTAAGTAATGAAATTTCTAAAATATATGGGCATTTAGGATTGCCAGAAAACACATTGAACATAAACTTTACAGGATCTGCTGGTCAAAGTTTTGGTGCTTTTGGTGCTAACGGATTAACATTTACTCTTGAAGGTAACACCAACGACTATTTAGGTAAAGGCTTGTCAGGAGCTAAATTAATAATTAAAAAACCTGCAAAAGCTACTTTTGTTGCTGAAAATAATATCATTGTAGGTAATGTATGTATGTTTGGTGCTATTCAAGGGGAAGCCTATATTAATGGAATTGCTGGCGAACGATTTGCCGTTCGTAACTCTGGAGCTATCGCCGTTGTTGAGGGGGTAGGAGATCATGGTTGTGAGTACATGACTGGTGGTAAAGTAGTTGTTCTTGGTAAAACAGGAAGAAACTTTGCAGCGGGTATGAGTGGTGGTATTGCTTATGTTTACGATCCTGAAAATAAATTCACAAACGGATTATGTAATACAGAATCCATAGAATTTGAACAAGTTCTGGATAATGATGTAGAAGATTTAAAAGGCTTGATTGAAAATCATGTTCGTTATACTGATAGTAACCGAGGTAAGGAATTATTAGCCAACTGGGAAACTAGTTTGAAAAAATTCGTAAAAGTAATGCCGACTGAATACAAGCGCGCATTAATACGTTTAGAGACTGAAGAACAAATGGTAGAAGAACTAACAACAGCATAGTGTCATGGGAAAAGTAACAGGATTTAAAGAATTTGAAAGACAAGATGAAGCTTACACGCCAATAGAAGAACGTGTAAAAAATTATAAAGAATTTACAGTGCCTCTAAATGATGCTGAAATTACTAAACAAGGGTCTCGCTGTATGGATTGCGGCATTCCTTTTTGCCATAGTGGTTGTCCGTTAGGAAATCTAATTCCAGATTTCAACCACATGGTGCATCAAGGAGAATGGCAAAAAGCAAGTTGGATATTACATTCAACAAACAACTTTCCTGAATTTACGGGTCGTTTATGTCCGGCACCATGTGAAAAATCGTGTGTGTTAGGTATTATTGCAGACCCCGTTTCTATTGAAGATATTGAAAAAAATATTGTAGAACGTGCCTTTAAGGAAGGTTGGATAAAACCTCAACCTCCAAAAACAAGAACAGGTAAAACCATTGCTATTGTAGGGTCCGGACCTGCAGGTTTGGCAGCGGCACAACAATTAAACAGAGCAGGACATCTCGTTACTGTTTTTGAAAGAGATGATGAGGTTGGCGGATTACTCCGCTATGGCATCCCAAACTTCAAAATGGAAAAGGGAATTATAGACCGTAGAGTTGCTATTTTAGATGCAGAAGGCATTTGTTTTGAGGTAAACGTAAACGTAGGCGTTAACTACAGTGTCGAGAAATTAAAGGCTTTTGATGCCGTTGTTCTTTGTGGTGGCGCTACCGAAAGACGAAGTTTACCAACACCAGGTGCCGATGCCGATGGTGTGGTTCAAGCTATGGATTTCTTAACCCAACAAACTAAAGTGTTATTTGGCAAAGAAGTTAAAGACCAAATTATGGCAACCGATAAGCATGTTATTGTAATTGGGGGCGGTGATACCGGTTCTGATTGTGTTGGAACCTCAAACCGTCAAGGAGCAAAATCGGTGATAAATTTCGAAATTATGCCAAAACCTCCAGGACACCGTTCCCCAACAACTCCTTGGCCCTTTTGGCCTTTAGAATTAAAAACGTCATCATCCCATAAAGAAGGTGTTGAAAGAAACTGGTTAATTAATACCAAAGAATTTATAAAAGATGCTAATGGTAAATTAACAGCTCTAAAAACGATAAATGTAGAGTGGAAAATGGTCCTAGGCGAGCGCCCTCAATTAATAGAAGTTGAAGGCACCGAAAAAACATGGCCATGTGATTTAGCTTTGTTAGCGCTTGGATTTACAGGTCCTGAAGCCACCATTGCAGACCAATTAGGCATTGTTAGAGACGCCCGTTCTAACTACAAAGCAGACTATGGTAAATACCAAACAAATATACCCCATGTCTTTGCTGCTGGCGATATCCGTAGAGGCCAATCGTTAATAGTTTGGGCAATTTCTGAAGGACGTGAAGCTGCAAGACAAGTTGATATCTTTTTAATGGGTAAAACAGATTTGCCAACTAAAGATATGGCTGGAGATTTGGTCGCTATGTAAAAGTGATTCTGATATCAATAATTTAAGGCTCGTATATTCATAAACATATACGAGCCTTAAAATTTTATTGATATCCCATTAATCCCTAATTCACTAGAGCTTCACGCATAAATTCTTCCGCTTTTTCAACCATGTTTTTGCTTCCGCATATAAAAGGAACCCTTTGGTGCAATTCAGTTGGTTGAATATCCATAATTCTTGTAAAGCCATCACTCGCTTTTCCGGAAGCCTGCTCTGCTATAAATGCCATGGGATTACATTCATACAATAACCGCAATTTACCATTTGGGTTCTTAGAACTTTCCGGGTAAATATAAATGCCGCCTTTAATCATATTTCTATGAAAATCAGACACCAAAGACCCAATATATCTTGAAGTATAAGGTCTGTCTTCTTCTTCTCTTTGGCAATATTTTATATAATTTTTGATTCCCTGCGGAAAGTGAATATAATTTCCTTCGTTTACAGAATAAATGTTACCATTTTCAGGATACTTCACATTAGGGTGCGATAAATAAAACGACCCAATTGCTGGATTTAAGGTAAACCCATTAACACCATAGCCCGTTGTATAAACCAGCATGGTAGAGGTTCCATAAACAATATAACCCGCCGCTACTTGCTGATTCCCTTTTTGTAAAAAATCTTCAATAGTAACAGCTGTTCCTTGTGGAGTAACCCGCCTATAAATAGAAAAAATAGTTCCTACAGACACATTTACATCAATATTAGAAGACCCATCTAACGGATCTATTAACACAATATATTTATTTTGATGATTTTCATCTTGGCTATTAATAGCTATAAAATCGTCTTCCTCTTCACTGGCAAT
The DNA here is from genome assembly GCA_051275695.1 of Mariniflexile sp. Lineage (GTDB taxonomy): Bacteria > Bacteroidota > Bacteroidia > Flavobacteriales > Flavobacteriaceae > Mariniflexile. The sequence goes on along the minus strand of JBNMNO010000017.1, from coordinate 20,617 downwards.
ACCACAAACTATATTTCTTTTAGTAAGTGTTTGAATAAATTTTTCGTTTGCATATACATCCAGCTTTTGCTGATCTTCCCCTTGTATATTGGTATCACCAGCAGCTCCAATAATATCTACTAAACCCGCTTTATTAACTTCATGATTCACTACTTTGGCCGCTAATCTTATAGAATTTATCAGCCTTGATAATTCACCAGAAGAATATTTAAAAGAGGTTTGATTTTCAATAATAAATTCTCCAAGTGTTTGATTATTGTGAGCCATGTCATATAGGATTTTAATAATGCAAATATCCATTATTTTTTACTTAACTACAACGTTTTCGTAAAAGTTTAATACTTAAAATATTCAACTTTAAACTATATTTGAAATGCCTTAAACAAAACATGCATAGCACTGAACATTTTATAAGGCAAGATGTCTGTCCTTTTTAAAAAACAAAACTTGCACAGATAAAATAATTTAAAAAATATTATGAATTTCACAATTAGAAAAGCTACAACAGAGGATATGCCACAGGTGCTGGCGCTGATAAATCAATTAGCACACTTTGAAAAAGAACCCGATGCCGTACTAGTAACGGTGGAAGATTTGCAAAAAGATGGTTTTGGCGAACACCCGGCTTTCTTTTGCTTTGTTGCCGAATTAAATTCTAAAATAGAAGGTATTGCTTTAGGTTACAACCGGTATTCTACCTGGAAAGGAAAGGCCATTCATTTAGAAGATTTAATAGTGAATGAATCCATGAGGGGTACTGGATTAGGTACTGCGCTTTTAGATGAAATTATTAAATATGGCCATGAATTAGGGGTGAAACGCATCAATTGGGAAGTACTGGATTGGAACCAACCTGCCATTACATTTTATGAACAAAAAGGCGCCATGATAAAAGAGGAATGGCGTGTTGTACATATGGATGAACAAGGCATCAAAAATTATATTTCAAAGTTATAATATGCACGTATTTAAATTTGGTGGTGCATCGATTAAAGATGCCAATGGCGTAAAAAATGTGGCTTCGGTTTTACAAAAAGTAGGTTTTAAAAACACATTAATTGTTGTTTCTGCTATGGGAAAAACAACAAATGCTCTGGAACTTGTAATTAAAAATTATTTTGAAAATAAAGCAGAATTACAAAGCGCTCTTCAAGAAGTAAAAAAATACCACAATCAAATTTTATTAGATTTATTTGATAATGAAAACCACCACGTATTTAAAAAAGTAACAAGCTTTTTTGATGAACTCAACAGCTTTTTTAAAACCAACAAATCACCCGATTATAATTTTGTTTACGACCAAGTTGTAGGTTATGGCGAGTTGGTTTCAACTCTTATTATTAGTGAGTATTTAAACACCGTTGGATTAAAAAATAACTGGATTGATGTTCGGGAACACATTAAAACAGATAATTATTACCGCCGTGCCAATGTAAATTGGGAAGAAACCCAGCGTTTAATTGCTACAAATTTTAATACAGCGGTTTTAAATATTACCCAAGGATTTTTGGGTAGTGACCAAAATAATTTTACCACCACACTTGGTAGAGAAGGAAGCGATTATACGGCGGCCATTTATGCCTATTGCTTAAATGCAGAAAGCGTAACCATTTGGAAAGACGTTCCTGGAGTTTTAAATGCCGACCCTCGCTATTTTGAAAATGCTCAATTACTAAACAAAATAAGCTATCGCGAAGCGATAGAATTAGCGTTCTATGGTGCTTCAGTTATTCATCCAAAAACCTTGCAACCTTTGCAAGGTAAAGAAATTCCGTTGTTTGTAAAATCATTTTTAAACCCTGAAGCTCCAGGTACCAGAATTGGTAAAAATATTACTTTAGACCCTATGATTCCTTGCTTTATTGTAAAGAAAAATCAGATTTTAATATCCTTATCGTCTTTAGATTTCTCCTATATTGTTGAAGAAAATATAAGCGAAATATTCAACTTATTGCATTTATATAAAATGAAGGTAGATGTTATTCAAAATTCGGCGATTAGTTTTTCAGTTTGTGTCGATAATATTTATAATAACCTTGATAAACTATTACATCATTTAAAAGCTAAATTTAAGGTTACCTGTCATGAAAATGTGTCTCTATATACTATTCGCCATTACAATCAAGCTGCAATTAATCAAATTGAAGAGGGTAAAACCTTATTGCTAAAACAATTAACGCAAGAAACAGTCCAAATAGTAAGTAAATAAACAATTTAGTACATTTACACTGATGACCAAACAACAAGATACAGGGTTAGTAACTGCAAAAGAAGTCGCTAAAGTAATAAACGTAGATAAATATGGGTTTATCGGAACGTTCATTGGTTGGTTGCTTATGAAGGTGCTAAAAATCTCTACTATAAATAAATTCTATAATCGAAACAAACACCTTCAAGGCGTTGATTTTTTGGATAAAATTTTAGATGAATTTCAAATTAAGTTCGAAATTCCCGAAGAAGATTTAAAACGACTTCCAAAAGAGGGTGCTTACATAACGGTTTCAAACCATCCGCTTGGTGGAATTGATGGCATTTTGCTTTTAAAATTGATGTTGCACCAACGTAGCGATTTCAAAATAGTTGCCAATTTTTTATTGCACCGTATCGAACCCATGAAACCATACATTATGCCTGTAAACCCATTTGACGAGCGTAAAGATGTAAAATCTAGTCTTATTGGATTTAAAAATTCCATTCTTCATTTAAGAGAAGGAAGCCCCTTAGGTCTTTTTCCGGCAGGTGAAGTTTCAACTTATAGAGATGGGAAATTAGTGGTTGACAAACCTTGGGAAGCATCCGCCATGAAATTGGTAAAAAAAGCCGAAGTACCCGTAGTACCTATTTATTTTCACGCCAAAAACAGTAGATTATTCTATAAACTATCAAAAATTAGCGATACGTTTAGAACCGCTAAATTACCATCGGAAGTATTATCTCAAAAGCGCCGTGTTATTAAGGTTAGAATAGGAAACCCAATCTCTGTTGCCGATCAAAAAGAATATACCTCACTTGAAGATTTTTCAGAATTTTTAAGACGAAAAACCTATATGCTGTCCAATGCTTTTGAAAATAAATCAAAAATTTTAGATAATATTCAGTCCACTTTAAAAACACCAAAAATACCAAAACGTATCGTAACACCTGTAGATCAAGCGGTAATGATGAGCGAAGTAGACGCTTTACGTAAAGACGATTCCAGACTATTACAAAGCAAAAATTACGAAGTGTTTTTAGCTCAAGCATCACAAATTCCAAACATATTACGAGAAATTGGGCGGTTACGCGAAATAACTTTTCGAGAAGTTGGTGAAGGCACTAATGAAGCCATTGATTTAGATGCTTTTGATAATTATTACCACCATATGTTTTTATGGGATAATGAAAGAAATATACTTGCTGGGGCCTACCGAATGGGCTTAGGTTCAGAAATTTTCAAACGCCATGGTATTGATGGTTTTTATTTGCAAGACTTGTTTAGATTTGAACCTGAACTGCATAAAATGATGAGTCAGTCTATCGAAATGGGGCGTGCTTTCATAATAAAAGAATACCAGCAAAAACCGATGCCATTATTTTTACTTTGGAAAGGGATTGTTCATATAACCCTGCGTTTTCCAGAACATAAATTTTTAATTGGTGGTGTAAGTATTAGCAATCAGTTTTCAAATTTCTCAAAATCATTGATGATTGAGTTTATGAAATCGCATTATTACGATCCTTATTTAGCACAATATGTACACCCAAAAAAGGAGTTTAAAGTAAAACTAAAAGATGCCGATAAAGATTTTGTTTTTGATGAAACAGAAGCCGATTTAAACAAATTTGACAAGATTATTGATGAAATAGAGCCAGGGGCATTACGCCTTCCTGTACTACTTAAAAAATACATTAAACAAAATGCACGCCTTATCGCATTTAATGTAGACCCTCTATTCAATAATGCGGTGGATGGATTGATGTACATTAAAATAGCAGACCTCCCAGAAAGCACTGTGCGCCCTGTTATGGAAGAATTTCAAGCCGAGTTAGAGCGCAAGTTTTTGAATAATGGGGAAACTATAGATTAATCTAAATCGTTCTCTTTAACAAATTTCTTGAAATATGCTTTTATTTCTTCTCTAGCTTTTAAAAACGCAGCATGTTTTTCTTCCTCAGATCCTTGTAACTTAGATGGATCATAAAAATTATGATGCAATCGTAAGGCATTCTTGCTTGGTATGTATGGACAATTTTCATTGGCGTGGTCACAAACGGTAACTATATAATCAAAATCCACATCTTTATATTCATCTACATTGTTTGAAGTATGATGATCAATACTCAATCCATCTTCCTTCATTATAGCTAAAGCCCCGGGGTTTAATCCATGGGTTTCGATACCTGCGCTATATACTTTTACTTTTCTGTTATCTAAAAAATGGTTTAAATACCCATGTGCCATTTGGCTTCTGCATGAGTTACCTGTACATAATACTAAAATATTTTTCATAATATTTCCTGCGAAAGCCGGAATCTTTTTAATTAAACTTCAATCTGTTTTTATTTTATTACTTGATAGTGTAGATTACTGCCTTCGCAGGAATGACAAACTTATTAACTAACAACAATTCCCATCCGGTGAACAACAAGGTTCATTACTTGTAACAGCTTCTAAAACTTCTGAAACTCCACAAATATCTTTGGCTTTACAATCTGTTTTTTCGATGGCTAATTTAAGTATTAAATTATTTTTGAATATTGCGAAATCATTAACAAATAATTGAGCGGTGTGAAACGTGGCATTACTATATTCAAATTTCACCTCAGCATCTAGTACATAGGATTTCATTTTACCTACTTTTTTTAAAATAGCCAGTACTTTGTAAACCGACATGAATTCAGTTTTACCTAACTCCAATGGGCTTTCCCAAAGTTGAATAATAGTTTCTTTCCAAGCATCGGTTTGCAAACCACAGTCAACGGAATCAATCATAAGATGTTTAACTTCGGTAATATGATAATTAGCCCCTACTAGTTTATTGGGAGCATATTCAAAAAGCAGAGATTTATCTTGATTCTGCTCTAGTACTTTAAAAAATTCTTGAGTTTTCATAATAATTTATTTTTTCATTTGAGTGAGATAATAAATACCCATTATGGGTTAGCAACAATTAGACTTTGTGGTATTAAAAAAGGCGTTTAATTGATTTTGAACAGCGTTCCATCGTTCTAAATTAATGCAATAGCACATGCTCTTCCCTTCCACTTCACCAGTAAGTAAACCAATACTTTTAAGTTCTTTTAAATGTTGTGAAATAGTTGCTTGAGCTAAACCAATTTCTTCAACCAAATCGTTGCAAATACATGCATTCTGACTGCTTATATATTGCAAAATAGCAACTCTTGCAGGGTGACCCAGCACTTTAAAAAATTGAGCTAAATCATTTTGTTGTTCGGTAAATATTTGTGTTTTGGTAATTCCCATTTTAATATTTATATATTGCAATATTACGATATTAAATTTAATTAAAAAAGTCGGAATTGATATTTTTTCGACTTTCTATAAATTTATATCGATTTAAACCAGTCTTGAAAATATTCTCCTAATATGGGAACTAATCTTTTTTGCCCATCTAAGGCTCCAATTAAACTTATTACCCAAAGTACTATAAGTCCTAAGTTTAACATCCATCCAACCATCGGAATAAAAGACAAAACAAACGCGAAAATCATTAATCCTAACATTTGTCTTATATAAAATGATGCTAATTCATTTTTGTTATTATTATTCATAACCAAGGCAATTATCCAGCCTATTAAAGTGATATGAGCAATAATTGCTACATTTTTTCCATCGCTTAAAACTTGATTAGATTCTTCAGCAAACTCAGAAGCCGTATCTTTTACATCCTCATAAACTTCTTTCGCTTTTTCTTTAGCTTCATCAGCTAACTTTTCAGCTTTATCGGTTCCTTTCTTGGCGCCTTTTTTAGCATTACCTAACTCCTTATTTAGGTCGTCATTTAAATTTTTTTCGTCAGACATAATTCTACTTTTTGGTTAAACAATTAAAGATAATAAAAATGGATTCGTTTGATCCCTGTTTTTATTTAAATAGCATAATAACACCTCCCAAAGCTGTAACAATAAGCACAAAGCGCCGGTAACTTACATTTGAAATTAATTTAACAATATAAGTCCCTAAGAAAAACCCTAGAATTACCGCCGGTATTAAAACAAAATTTAAAACCAAGGTATGAACACTTACTGTTTTCCAAACAAAAATATGGAAGGGTAATTTAAAAACGTTAATTATAAAAAATAACCATGCCGCAGTACCTATAAACTCATTTTTTGGTAATCGCACCGCGAGTAGGTAAATATTGGAAATTGGACCCGCTAAATTTCCAATCATGGTTGTAAAACCAGCAAGAAATCCGGTAGAATTTGAAAACCATTTGTGGGTTGGAACAGCCGCATATTTTCGCTTTTCCATAAAAAACATAATGAGCACTGACGCGATGATAATAATTGCCATGGTGCGTTTAAAAATAGTTTCAGAAATATCGTTCCCTACCCAAACACCAACTAAAACGCCCAATACCATGGCTGGCATTAACTTTTTTATATACTGCCACTGCGCATGCTTATTATAATAAAGGACTGCAAAAATATCCGCGCAAATTAATAAAGGAAGTAATATCCCCGTTGACGTTTTTTCTCCAAAAACAAAAGCCAGAATCACTACAAGAATAACCCCAATTCCCTTTATTCCAGATTTTGACAAGCCCAATAAAAAAACTGCAAAACAAATGGCTAACCAATGAAATATAGTTAAATTATAAGATTGAAGAATTTCTAAATATGTCAAATTAGTTCGTGGTTCTTGGTTGTTAGAGGTTAATTACTCATAATCGTTAAATCTTATTTGTTAATTGTTAATTGTTAATTGTATTTACAAAAAAGCAGTGTCTATGGGTTCCCAAACTTCAATTTTATTACCATCGTTATCTAAAATCCATCCAAACTTATCATATTCATACGCTTCTACATCTCCAACAATGGTAAATACCTCTTTTTTTTAAATAGCTATTTTTTATAAGCAGATTCATAAATTTCTATCCACGCTTCTGCACTTACTTTAGCTGTTAATTCTCCCATAAGCTCAAAAGGGATATCGTCCATATATTTAAAACGAATGCAACTTTTACCCATGTCGAGTTTGCGTTTACAACGTTTTGGGTACTCCCCAATAAACCAATTGTACAATTCTTTTTTAGCATAAACACACATGTGATACACGGCCACAAAGTTTTTTTGGGAAGCAATGTTCATAAATGGTAGAGGTAGTTCTGGTGTGCAATGATACCCTTCGGAATAGATTGTATGTGGAACTACATAACCAATCATACCGTAACTCATTGTTTCTTCAAATCCTTTTGGCAAGTTTTTGCTGATGATTTTGCGTAACTTTTTTATGGGTTCTTGTCGGTCGCCAGAAAGTTGACTTATATAGTCTTCGCGTGAATTTGCCTGGTATTGCATCCTGTTAATTTTAGATTCCTAAAGTTAACAAAATTTTGTTTTAATTTTATCGACGATGGTTTGTGCTAATTTTTCTTTGCTTTCAACGGTCCAACCAGCAACGTGCGGTGTTAAAAGCACATTTTTAGCTGCAATTAAATATTGAAATGGTTCGGGCATGGTTGAAGTAAACATATCTTCAAAAGAGGCCTTTTCGTATTCTAACACATCAAGACCTGCTCCTAATATTTTACCGCTTTTTAAAGCCGAAACCAAATCTTGGGTAACCACACTTTTGCCTCTAGCGGTATTTATAAACCAAAACGGTTTTTTAAATTGATTGATAAATTCGGTATTAATCATATTTAAAGTTAAAGGCGTTTGTGGTGTGTGTAAACTTATAACGTCTACCTTTTTTTGAAATTCTTTTAGTGAAACTTGCTTTGCATGGACATCGCCAACAGTCTCTTTTATATCGTAACACAATACCTCAACATCGAAACCACGTAACTTTTTTGCAAAAGCTTTTCCCATATGGCCATATCCAATTATGCCCACTGTTTTTCCATCAAGCTCAATCCCTCGGTTATCTTCGCGCAACCATTTGCCTGTTTTAACTTCGTGGTCTGCTTTATTAAGTTTGTTGAATAACGATAGTAACATACCAAGGGCATGTTCGCTAACGGCATTTTGGTTGCCTTCGGGTGCTGCTATTAAACTGATGCCTTTTTTTTGGGCATAATCGCAATCTATGTTTTCTAATCCTGCCCCAACGCGTCCAATAAATTTTAGGTTGGTAGCTGCATCCAGAAATTGTTTATCGATAGAAAAACGGCTTCTTAAAATAATCCCTTGATACTCTTTTATTTTAACTTCAATTTGTTGCTTCGAACCTGTGTAATCTTCGTGGTTGGTAAATCCTAAATCGTTTAATTGATTGATTAAAAGCGGGTGATTTGTATCTAGGTGAAGTATTTTCATGTTCGAGGACACTTCGCATGCGCTCAGTGTGACAATATTTCTTGTTATTTTGATGGTAAATTTACGAAGTTTTGAGTAAACAAAAACTGAAAATTAGTGCTATAACTGTACATTACTGATAAACCCGCGTTAGCGATTGCAGTGGCATCCTTTTTAAACCTTTGGCACAAAAAAAGCACTTTTAGCTGAAAATTGGCAGATTGCCATGTCGCTCGCTCCTCGCGATGAGGTTTTAAAAAGATATAACGAAAAGCGCGACCCAAGGGGAACGCCCAAACTATTTAAAACCCAATAATGAGTTTTGCTATTAAGAAGTAAATTAAAATACCAAACACATCGTTACTTGTGGTGATGAAGGGACCCGTGGCTACTGCTGGATCTATACCGCGTTTGTCTAAAAAAATGGGAATGAATGTACCAATTAATGCCGCCATAATGACAACAACAATTAATGCAATACAAATGGTAAGTGATTCATAATACGTTGTGTGAAATGCAAAATGACTGATTACCAAAACTATACATGCAATGGCAAGCCCATTAACTAAGCCTAAAAGAAATTCTTTAAAAAGCCGACTTAATATTTTACCGTCTATAGAGTCGTTTGCCAAACCTTGCACCACAATTGCTGATGATTGTACACCAACGTTTCCTGCGGTGGCTTGTATTAATGGGATGAATAATAATAATGCTGGAAATTGTTTTATAGCGTCGCTAAAGCCATTTAAAATACTTGCGGCACCAATGCCTCCAAACATACCAATTAATAACCATGGTAAACGTGCTTTGGTGAGTTCCCATATACTATCATCGGCCTCTACATCACTGGTTATACCTGCCGCTAACTGATAATCTTTTTCGGCTTCTTCCTTCATGACATCTACGATGTCGTCAATGGTAATTCTGCCTAATAATTTTTGATTATCATCGACCACGGGAATGGCTTCCAAATCGTATTTCTGCATGATTTTGGCAACATCTTCGGCATCGTCGTGCACATTCACACTATCTACACTGGAGATATAAATATCCGCAATTTTTTGATCGCTTTTAGCTACAATAAGATCTTTTAATGACAGGCGGCCTACTAATCGGTCTTTTTTATCTACTACATAAATGGAGTGCACTCGGGTAACTTCTTTTGCCTGCCCTCTAATACGGCGCAAACAACCGGCAACGGTCCAGGTTTCGTAAACCTTAACAAGCTCTTTTGCCATAAGTCCTCCTGCTGAATCTTCATGATATGCTAAAAGTTCTCTAATCTCAGCTTTGTGCTCCTCATCTTCAATATGAGAGATAACTTCTTGCTGACGGTTTTGGGGTAATTCTGAAATAATATCGGCCGCATCATCAGTATCTAACTCACCAATTTCATTAGCTATTTCTTTAGATGATAGGTTTCTTAAAACTTTTTCTCGATTGTCTTCATCGAGCTCCATTAAGATATCGGCAGTCCTTTCGGAATCTAGAAGTTTAATAACATAAACAGACTCGTCTAAGTTTAGTTTATCAAGAATTTCGGCAATATCGGCGTGGTGAAAGTCTTTTAATAACTTTTGAAGCGCTTTACCATTGTTTAATTGGATAAGGCGTTCAACCTGATTTATTAAATCTTCGGTTAGCTCAAATTGTATGTTATCTAATTCTTCAGCCAAAATATAGCATTTAAATATCTTTTTCTATTAACTGTGTAAGCTCTATAAACTGCTGAACATTTAATTGTTCCGGACGTTTGTCAAAGATAATATCTTCTCTTAAATTATCGCTTAAATTCAATGTTTTTAAACTGTTGCGCATTGTTTTTCTGCGTTGTTGAAAAGCCGTTTTTACAACTTTGAAGAATAATGCGTCGTCGCATGGCAGTGCATACTCTTTTTTTCGAGTAAGTCGCAACACCCCCGATTCTACTTTTGGGGGCGGATTAAAGACACTGGGGGGTACCGTAAATAAATATTCTGCATCATAATAGGCCTGAGTTAATACCGATAAAATACCGTACACTTTACTACCTTCTTTTGAGCAAATACGTTCTGCTACCTCTTTTTGAAACATGCCCGAAAACTCTGGAATCTGGTGGCGCATTTCTAAAGTTTTAAAAACGATTTGTGTTGAAATATTATAAGGGAAATTGCCAATTATAGCGAACGATTCCCCTTTAAAAACTTCGTTTAAATCGAACTTTAAAAAATCTTTTTCAATAATTCTAGATGCCAGATTTAAGTAATTGGCTTGTAAATATGCAACCGATTCTGTGTCAATTTCAATAACATGGGTTGTTACGTCTTTTTGAAGCAAATATTTGGTAAGCACTCCCATACCAGGACCAATTTCTAAAACCGTATTATATCCGTTTAAAGAAAGTGTGTCTGCAATTTTTTGAGCAATAATCTCATCGTTTAAAAAGTGTTGCCCTAAATATTTTTTCGCTTTTACCTGGTGATGATTTGAGTTGTTTGCCACGAATTTTTCGATGTATTTATTAGTTTGAAGCCCAAAGCACGAATATACTAAGTTTTAATCGCAAAGGCACAGAGGCCACAAAGTTAAATTGAAAACCCTTTATTAAATAAGTATAAATGGCATGCGTTCAAAAATTTACAATGGTCAATCAAAAGCAACAGAATACTCATCAAGAATTTGAAGCTCTGTTCTAAAGGACAACACTTTGTCTGCAAACCTTTTTAACCCTTCAGCTCTTAATCTTGGAGCATCTTCTTGATAATAGGCTTCCAAAGCTTCACGCGAATTTGTTCTGTATTGTACCGCATAGGTAACACCCCCTAATTCTTCTTCTACTAAAACCCGTGAAAGTGTCGCTTTTTCAAATTTTCCTGTAGCCAATACTTGCGGAATATGTTCTTTAATCCATGTAAGCCATTCCTCGTGAATGCTTTCGTCGATATTTGATGTTACGTTATATATGATCATCACTATAAGTTTATTGCAAATAACAGTAGTTCTTTCTCGTCTTCAAAAGGTTTTGTTCTCTTTTCGTAAATTAATCCTAGTTTTTCTAAAAGTTTGATTGATTTGCTATTGTCTGGGTTTACGATGGCAACCAATTTATCAATCTTAAAAGTTTCTTTAGCCAGCTTCATTACTTCTGCCGAAGCTTCATAACCCAAGCCTAATCCCTCGTAGTTTGGAAGCATGGCAAAACCAATATCTACATGCTCTAAAGTCTCCCGTTTTATAAGGCCGCAGGTACCAATGGGTTTGTTGTTTTCGGCTTTAAGCAATAGTTTATAGAAGCCAAAACCATCTGTTTCGTAACTTTTAAAATGTCCTTCTTTTATTCTTTCTTCAGAAGCTTCAATTGTTTTGGTATTTCTATCTCCAATATATTTTATCCAATTTGGTGAATTAACCAATTCTAAAAAGAAAGCAGCATCTTTTAATGTAAACTTTGAAATTATAAGTCTATTGGTTTCGGCAATCATTATTGGTTCCTAGTTGATAGTTTTTGGTGGTTGGGGCTTGCTGTTAAGTATACCCTGTCTAAAAATTTAAGGTTTAACTATATTTATAAATCTAATTAATAGCATCACCGCGCAAGGCTCTAAAACGTTTTCTGGCGTCAACAAAATAAATACTATCGGCATAATCAAATATAATTTTCTCGTATAAATATTTTGCTTTTTCTGGTTGATTTAATAGCTTTTCATAAAGTTCGGCCAACTTAAAGTAAGCATCATCAACTAAAATGCCATCTCTATAATTTGCGATAATGGCTTCATAATTGGCTTCTGCTTTATCAAACTGTGCTTTTTCTTCAAATAACTCTGCTTGCCTAAATAATGCTTGTGGAATTATTGGCTCTGTTTTATGTTCGTTTAATATTTTATCTAAAAGTACAATGGATTCTTCATTTCTATTTTGAAAGGATAGCAAATCTGCTTTAGCATAAAGCTTTAGAGCTATGTGTAAGGAATCTTGATATTTATTATCGGTAATAAGTAGTTTTAAATCAAGTGCGTCATTCGCAATAAGTTGCGAGGTGGAAGCTTTTAGAATTTTAAGTTGCGACTCTGCCCATTTAAAATCACCTTTATAATAACTTGTTTTGGCTACTTTATAGCGCGCTTGTTGCGAAATCGTACTGTTTTTTAAATTCCTTTGAATTTGGGTATAGTAAATAAGAGCATCATTGAATTTTTCTTGTAAAACCAAAATATCACCCAACTCCAGTTTCACTTCTGCTTGTTGTAATTCGGTTAATGGCAACTCCAGGGTTTTTTCTAAAAAAGTGGTTGCTTTTGGAGTTTCATTTTTATAAAAGGCTAAAAAATGGGCATACGCTATTTGAAGTTTTAAGGTTTGAGAAAAGGTTCCAAACTTTTTAAACAATTCTTGATAATTCGCATCAATTATATCGTAATTTTCTTTTAAGCTTTGCTTGGTTTCAAGTTGAACTAAATTATAATGTGCTTCTAATAAGGTGTCTAAATCTTGAGCCGTTTCTGTTATAAAAGTGTAAATTTCTTTAGCAATTTCTAGTTCATTTTCATTAGATGCAATGGCTCCCAGTTCTTCAATTCTAAGTAAACTTTCTGGTTGTCTGTTAAAAATAGCTCTTTCCTGAGCAAAGGCTTTTTTGAAATCTTTTTGTTGAATAAATAGCCAACTTAACAAGTCATTCCAAAGTAAATTAGGCTCTTGTTGTAGTTTTTTAAGTATAATTCTTCGGAATATAACGTTATTTTCATTCTCGCTATTTTCACTTATAAAATCGTTGATGGCCCGCTTTATATTCCCTAATGAAATTGGATTAGACTCCGCAAAATCAACATAGCTTGTAAACATTTTTTCAATGTCGCCTTGCTCGCCATACAATTGTGCTAGTTGCAGATTAAAATTATAATCTGGTTTTAGTATCATGGCTTTTTCATAAGCAATAATAGCGTCGTTTAAAAGTGAATGCCCTTGAAAACCTCTGGCAACAGAAAACACATTATTAGGGTTTAAATCAATACTCGCTAAGGCCTTACTGTAACAACTATTAGCATTTTCTAAATCGTTCTTTAGTTGATAATTGTAACCTAACTCAACAATAAATGCCGGATAGTTTATACGCTCCATGAGCTCTACTAAAAATAATTCTGCCTCATCATACTGCTCTAATTGTTGATGGGTGCTTATAATTTGAGTGATGTAATTAATGTTGGAAGACGATTGAGCATATAACTCTTTATACTCATGCAATGCTTTTTCAAAATCCCCATTTTTATAATATTCTTTGGCATTGCTATCGTCTTGCGAGAACACTAGGCAGCTTATTAGAAGGCATAAAATAAAAAGGAATCTCATCATACTGTAAATATAACAAATGCGGATTGTAGATATTGCTAATATAATTATAAAAAAATGCCCGAATAAAAATTCGGGCACTAACCAACCAAAATAAATCTTCCATTAACTAACGTTAAAATAAAAAACCTTGTACTAGATTGGGGACAGTCTTTTTTAAAGAAATTAATCCCTATTTATTCGCAATTGCAGTTATCTTATTTTCGGATTTTGAAATCTCGAAATCTGAAAACAACACTTTACTTGCGAAAAAAATTAAAGTAATTAGAATTACCAAGCGTTTAATATTTTTCATGTTTAGGCAGGTTTAATAGGTTTGGTGAAACAAACTTCCTAAATGTTTTCAGAAACGCAAAAGAAATTGAAATAAAATCGTTGAAAAACGTTTTTATTTTACACTTTATCGATTATAAATACAAAATATTACAATATTGTAAGATTTTATTTTCTTTTTTACATGAATTTTAAACGTTTCTAATCAATAATTTTAAAGCCTGTATAAGCTTGTAAAACTTCTGGAATTACAATACCTTCTTTTGTTTGGTAATTTTCCAAAATACCTGCCAAAACTCTAGGTAACGCTAATGAACTTCCGTTTAAAGTGTGTGCCAATTCATTTTTACCTTCACTATTTTTAAAACGCAATTTTAAACGATTAGCCTGAAAGGTTTCAAAGTTAGATACTGAAGATATTTCTAACCATCTATCTTGCGCTGTTGAAAACACTTCAAAATCGTAAGTTAATGCCGAAGTAAAACCTAAATCGCCACCACAAAGTCTTAAGATTCTGTATGGTAATTTTAATTCTTGCAAAATGGTTTTGACATGTTCTACCATGCCATCTAAAGCTTCATGCGATTTACTTGGATGCTCTACGCGTAAAATTTCAACTTTATCGAATTGATGCAACCTATTTAAGCCTCGCACATGGGCGCCATAACTTCCTGCTTCACGACGAAAGCACGGTGTGTAACCCGTAATGCCAATAGGTAATTCGCTTTCATTTAAAACAACATCTCTAAAAATATTGGTTCCAGGAACCTCGGCTGTTGGAATTAGATACAAGTTATCTTCCGTTACAAAATACATTTGTCCTTCTTTATCTGGCAACTGCCCAGTTCCAAAAGCAGAAGCTTCGTTTACTAAATGTGGCAATTGATATTCGGTGTAACCTGCTGCCGTGTTTTTATCTAAAAAATAAGCAATTAATGCACGTTGTAATCTGGCTCCTTTTCCTTTATAAACCGGGAATCCTGCTCCTGTAATTTTATTACCTAATTCAAAATCTATGATGTCGTACTTTTTTGCCAATTCCCAATGCGGTAAAGCGCCTTCGTGCAGTACAGGAATTACTCCTTCCTTAAAAATTTCTAAATTATCGGTATCAGAATTTCCATTAGGCACCATGGCATTTGGCACATTCGGAATTTTATAAAGCAATTCGTTTAACTCGATTGCTTTAGAATTAAGGGCATCATTTAATTCTTTTGAAAGGTCTTTTAACTGCCCTGTTTTTTCTTTTAAAAGATTTGCTTTTTGTGTGTCGCCCGATTTGTATAAATGGCCTATTTCTTTTGAAAGTGCATTCGATTCTGCTAAGATATTATCTAACTCGGTTTGAATACGTCTTCTTTCCTCATCTAACGAAATAACGTCGTTTATCATTTGAGTAGCATCCATATTCCGTTTTGCTAATCGGGTTATTACCAAATCTTTGTTTTCTCTAATAAAAGGGACCTGTAACATGTCTTGAAAATTTAAGCGACAAATTTAATGAATTGTGAAGATATTTAGTCTTCTTTTGAGTGTAAAATCGAAATGAAATAATTTATAGAAATTCTTTGTTTCGATTTCTGTTTTCCCGGGAATGGCAATTGAAAAAGAAACACCTAGACAAAATCATAGGAGTATTCTTTTTCGATTAATTAAAATGAGATTTTATATAGTGAAGCGAGGTTTCTTTATCCATTAACAATTGTGCTTTTAAAGCATCAACGGATTCAAATTTTTTCTCATCACGTAATCGATGCAATAAATCAATCTGGATCGTTTTTCTATAAATATTTTTGTTAAAATTAAAAAAATGAATTTCAATTGTTTCTTCTCCACCATCAACCGTAGGATTCAAACCAATATTCATCATCCCGTAAATTAATTTATTATCAATTTCAGAGCTTACAATATAAGACCCGCGTTTTGGAATTAATTTATAATCTTCGGATATGTGAATATTTGCCGTTGGAAAATCAATTTGTCTGCCCAAAGCTTTGCCTTTAACAACTTTTCCTGTAAGCATAAAATGGTATCCTAAATAGGCATTAGCTTTATCTATATCGCCTTCATTAAGAGCTTTTCTAATTTTGGTGGAACTAACAGCTACATCGTTAATATCTTGAACCGAAATTTCTTCAACTTCAAATCCATATTTAGCTCCAAAGGTTTTTAAATCGTTAATATCGGCATTTCTGTTTCTTCCAAATCTATGATCGTAACCAATAATTACTTTTTTGGCCTTTAGTTTTTCTACCAAAATTTGCTTTACAAAATCTTCCGCAGAAAGACGAGAAAATGCTTTTGTAAACTTTTTAATGAGTAAAGAATCCAAGCCTAAACTATCTAAAATATGACAGCGCTCGTCAATCGTATTTATTAATTTAATTCCCGAATCTTTTTGCAACACCATGCGAGGATGTGGAAAAAAAGTAAGAATAACAGATTTTAAATTTGCTTCCTTTCCGCTATTAATCAAGCGTTTAATTATTTTTTGATGCCCTATATGTACCCCATCAAAAGTGCCAATGGTAACAATGGTAGATTCTAGCGAATTGTATGCTTTAATATTTTTAATTTTGCTCATAACAAGCGTTAAATTGCTAATTTGATTAAAAAAAGTTAGATTTGTGCTTAGTGTTTAATGAAATAGCCCCAAATAATTTTTATGAAAGCAAAACTACATTTTGTTTTATCAATTGCAATGTTTTTGTTTGTCTTTTCGATTTATGCTCAAAATTCTTCTTGGAAGAAAATCGAATCTATTAAAGATAACAAAATAGTTTCTAATTTAAATTTAGATAAAACCAAAATACACGCCTTTGAACTAAACATGGCTTCTTTGCAGGAATCGCTTTCTGCTGCTGCTTTAAGAAGTACTAAAACTAAAAAAACAACCATAATTAATATCCCAAGTGAAAACGGGAAATTACAAGCTTTTAAAGTTAATGAAGTTTCTGTATTTGCTCCAGATTTAGTCGCGAAATATCCAAATATTAAATCGTATGTTGGGGTTAGTTTAGATAATTCTGGAACTCGATTACGAATGAGTGTGTCACCACAAGGTGTTCAAACCATGATTTCGTATATTGATAAACCGAGCGTTTTTATGCAGCCTGTTGAAAAAGGTTCTAATGAATATATTTTATATGATAGAAAAGATAAAAACAAACTTGCTAATAAGTTTGAATGCCAAACTATTAATGATTTAAATGAAACTTTCAATAAAAACAACACGGCTTCAAAAATTAAAGTGAATGAAGGGGGAGCAAATAATCAAACTCTTCAAAAATTTAGAATAGCCATTTCAACTACTGCGGAATATACTGCTTATCATAATGATGGCATTCCTGGAAATGGCGATGCTGTTGCCGATGCGCTTGCTGCCATTAATGCTACTTTAAGTAGGGTAAATGAAATTTTTGAAACCGATATGGCTGTTACTTTTGAGCTTGTAAGTGCAACTCAATTAATTTATACAAATGCTGCAACCGATCCCTATTCGCCTGCAAGCACAGGTGCTGATGGTGCGTGGAGCACAGAACTTCAAAACACATTAACAACAGTTATAGGAGAAAGTGCTTACGATGTTGGGCACTTATTTGGTGCTACTGGCGGTGGTGGAAATGCCGGTTGTATAGGGTGTGTTTGTGTTAATGGTTCTAAGGGTAGTGGGTTTACATCACCATCTAACGCTATTCCGGAAGGTGACACCTTTGATTTAGATTTTGTAATACATGAAATTGGGCATCAAATGGGCGCCAACCATACTTGGGCATTTGATATTGAAGGCACAGGTGTAAACTCTGAACCGGGAAGTGGCACCACTATTATGGCATATGCGGGTATAGAGGGCTCTAACAATGTGGAGTTAAATAGCGACCCTTATTTCCACTATCAAAGTATTAAACAAATATTAGATAATTTAGTTGGTAAAAGCTGTCAGGTAACAGAGGTGATTTCTAACAATCCTCCTAGTGCAAATGCTGGCAGTGATTACAGCATTCCTGCAGGAACCGCTTATGTTTTAAAAGGTACAGCTAATGATGCAGACAGTGGCGACAACCTAAGCTATTGCTGGGAACAAACGGATAGTGGTTTGGTTAACTATTTAAATTTTGGACCCGATTTAACTTCTGGTTCTATGAACCGTTCATTACCGCCTTCTAATGCTTCTGATAGATACATACCTAAATTTAGCAGTGTATTAGCTGGTAACACGACACAAACCAACCCAACATTGGGAAGCGATTGGGAAACCGTTGCAACCGTTGCAAGAACTTTAAATTGGGCTTTAACCGTTAGAGACAGGGCGCCAGCAAGTTCTAGTGGCGGACAAAGCAGTTATGATACTATGAAAATTACGGTTGAAAATGTAACCCCATTTACCATTTCTAACCCCGTGACTTGGGCTCAAGGCAGTAACGTAACTATTAACTGGGTAGTTGGACAAACAACGAACGCCACTATTAATTGCCAAAATGTAAATATAAAGTTATCGACTGATGGTGGTGAAACATTTTCAATAATTATTGCATCCAATACAGCAAACGATGGCACTTTTGCGTATACAGTTCCAGCTATGCCTAATACAAGTACAGCAAGACTATTAATTGAAGCTGCCGATAATATATTTTACGATGTGTCTAATTTCGATTTTTCAATTTCTCCAATCCCCGGTTTTTTCATGGTTGAAGAACAATTAGACCCCATTGCATGTGCACAAACTACAGCAACTTTTCATTTCGACTATGTTGTTGCTAATGGCTTTTCAGAAAACACCACTTTTAGTGCTTCTGGAAATCCTGCAGGCTCTTCAGTTTCTTTCTCGCCCACTAGTTTAAATACTTCTGCAAGCGTTACCATGATAATAAGTAATTTAGATGGTGTGCCATTAGGCAATTACCCTATTACCATTACAGGGACTTCAACTTCTATTATTAAAAACAAGAATGTAAGCCTTCCCTTTTTTAATGGAATTTGTACCTCAGTTGCTAATACAGAATATGAAACTAGTACTACTTTATTGCAATTTAATACAATAAATAATGCATCTGCGAAACCTTCTGGTTACAGTAATTACACTTCAATATCTACAAATGTAGACAGAAATAATTCTTATAATTTAACTGTAAATGTGAATACAGATGGCGATTATACCACAGCTACAAAAGTTTGGATAGACTGGAACCAGAATTGTAGTTTTAATGATGCTGGTGAGGAGTATAATTTAGGGGATGCCACCAATGTGGCTAATGGTGCCACTTCAAACTCACCATTATCAATTACTGTTCCCTTTGGCGCTAGTTCAGGGAGCACCATTATGAGGGTGTCTACCAAATATAAAGATGACGGACAACCTACAGCCTGTGAAAATGGGTATGATGGTGAAGTTGAAGATTATGCTATTAATATCCCCCAGCAAACTAGCAGTACTACATTAGTACAGTTAAATACCATTAATAATGCCTCTGGAAGACCATCTGAATACAGCGATTACAAGTCTATTTCTACTACTGTTAATAGAAATAGTTCATATCCTTTAAACGTAAATATAAATACGAGTGGTAATTTTGAAGTATCAACACGTGTTTGGATAGATTGGAATCAAAATTCGAGTTTTGATGATCCAGGAGAAGCCTACGATTTAGGAAACACTAATAATGTTACTGACGGAGCAACAAGCAACTCTCCTCTCCCAATTACAATTCCAATTGGAGCTATCTTAGGAAATACTATCATGAGAGTCTCAACTAAATATAACGATGGTAGTTTACATACCTCTGTACAAACAATTGTTGATGGGGAAGTTGAAGATTATACCCTTAATATTATCCCTACCCTTGAAATTGAAGCATTTGGGTTCGATAATTTTATAGTGTTCCCAAACCCAAATAATGGCACATTTATTATTCAACTAAATGGTTCTTTGGAACGCCATATTGGCGTTGCTATTTTTGATATTAGAAATCGAATGATTTATAAAAAAGACTACCAAAACGTTGGAGATTTTCGAGAGGAATTACAGTTAAATAATGTACAATCTGGTATGTATTTATTAATTGTAAGTGATGGGATAAAGAAATCTACAAAAAAAATTGTGTTAAAATAAGTTGTCATTCTGTGCCCATAACTACCTCGACAAGATGAATGGAAAGCCACTTTTTAGATGATTTTTTTTATGTTCTATTAAAGGTATTCATGGTAATATTGATGCCTGCCAAACCAAACGATTTTATTAGCTCAACAGATGTATCTAATCGCTCTTTAAGCTTTTCGTTTTCTTCTTCGGTCCATTCGCCTAACACATAATCTACCTGTTGCCCTTTATTAAAAGCATCGCTAATTCCAAACCTAAAACGGTTATATGTTGTGGTATTTAATTTTTCTTGAATATCCTTTAACCCATTATGCCCGCCATCACTTCCCTTTGTTTTGACCCTGATACTTCCAAAAGACAGGTTTAAATCATCGGTTACTATCAATACATTTTCTAACGGGATGTTTTCTTTTGTTAGCCAATACACCACCGCTTTCCCACTTAAATTCATGTAGG
>JBNMNO010000016.1:0-38269 GCA_051275695.1 Mariniflexile sp. | reverse complement strand
GCTACGGCTACGAAAGTTTGTATGCGCATTTATATAAATATAATGTTAGAAAAAACCAAAAGGTAAAACGAGGTGACCTAATAGGGTTTGTGGGAAGCACTGGACGCTCGGAAGCGCCACATTTGCACTATGAGATTTTTAAAGACGGTGAACGCATTAACCCCATTAACTTTTACTACGGAAGTTTAACTGCCGAAGAATATAACAAACTATTGGAGCATGCTTCTTTAGAAAATCAATCTCTAGATTAATGTACATAGAATTACCAGAAAAACGATATTATGGTATTGGTGAAGTCGCAAAGGCCTTTGGCGTGAACGCTTCATTAATAAGGTTTTGGGAAAAAGAATTTGATGCGCTTAAACCCAAAAAAAACGCAAAAGGCAATAGAAAATTCACTCCTGAAGATATAAAAAATCTTAAATTCATATATCATTTGGTTAAAGAACGTGGGTTTACGCTTGACGGTGCAAAAATTCATTTAAAAGAAGAAAAACAAGAAACCCTTAATAATTTTGAAATTATCAGTAAATTAGAGGATGTAAAAAATCAACTCATAAAAATTAAAAATCAGATGTAACATTTTGATTAATTTGTCAACTAATACTCTGATTACACTTTAAAATATCTTTAACACTTAAACAACAATTCGAAATGAAAAAATGGCTTATTCCTGTAATTATTATTGCTGTAATTATATTCGGTCTATATTCTTGGGGGAAAGGATTTAATAACACGGCAGTAAACCTAAAAGAAACCGCAACAAGAAGCTGGGGCGATGTTGAAAGTAGTTACCAACGAAGAAACGACCTTATTGGAAACTTAGTGAAAACTGTACAAGGGGCAGCAGATTTTGAAAAATCTACCTTAAAAGAAGTTATTGAAGCCAGAGCAAAAGCGACCTCAACAACTATAGATGGAAGCAATCTAACTCCAGAAAACATGGCTCAATTTCAAGAGGCACAAAATGGATTAAGTGGTGCCTTATCAAAATTATTATTGGTTGTTGAAAGATATCCTGAACTAAAAGCAAATCAAAACTTTTTAGAATTACAGTCACAATTAGAAGGTACTGAAAACAGAATTAATATCTCCAGAAACCGTTTTAATGAGGCTGTTGAGCCATACAATAAGCATATTAAAATATTTCCAAATTCATTATTCGCAGGACTATTTAATTTTGAGCAAATGAATTATTACAAGGCTGATGCTGGAAGCGAAAAAGCGCCTGATGTAGATTTTAATTTTAAATAACCCTGTATTACAACTAGGCCCTTTCACTTTTGAAACGAATAGACTGTAGTAAACACTTTAAAACATGCCAGACAACGTTGAAGATTTTTTAACCACTAGTGAAGAACAAGAGGTTATAGAAGCTATAAGAATAGCTGAATTAAACACCTCTGGCGAAATACGAGTTCATATTGAAAAAATTTCTAAAGGCGATGCTACCAATCGCGCTTTAGAGATTTTTCATACTTTAAAAATGGATAACACTAAGTTGTTAAATGCCGTTTTAATTTATGTGGCAGTTGAAGACAAAAACTTTGTTATTTACGGCGATAAAGGGATAAACGATGTCGTTTCTAAAACCTTCTGGGATAGCACTAAAGATATCATGCAATACCATTTTAAAACTGGTAATTTTAAGCAAGGATTGGTTGAAGGTATTTTAAAATCTGGAGAGCAATTAAAAAAGCATTTTCCATATACAGATTTAGATACAAACGAACTTATAAACGAAATTTCTAAAGGCTAAAATCTAACATGAAGTATTCAATAGTCAGTTCTCAGCCATTTCATAAATTTAAAGGAAGTCGCATTATCATTGCTTTTTTTATAATTCTATTTACTTCAAATTTTACTTTTGCACAGTTTAAAATTCCTAAAAAACCAGAATTTCAAACCAGTGTTTACGACTATATTAATTTATTAACGCCTTCACAAAAAAACAGTTTAGAGGAAAAATTAATAAAATATTCTGATTCAACATCTACTCAAATTGTAATTGTTACTATCAATTCCACCGAAGGTGAAACTATTAATTTTTTGGGCGCCCAATGGGGCCAAGCATGGGGCATTGGACAAGCCAAAGAAGACAATGGCATACTTATTTTGCTTGCCAAAGATGATAAGAAAATAGCCTTAAACACGGGTTATGGCGTGGAGCACTTGCTAACCGATGCTATGTCTAAACGCATTATAGAACGTGACATTATTCCCTATTTTAAGCAAGATGATTATTACGGAGGCTTAAACAGAGGTACTGATGCTGTTTTTGAGGTTTTAACGGGTTCATATCAAGGTTCGCGAAAAGAATCTAAGGATGGGTTTCCTACTGGAGTTATCATGATCCTCATCTTCATTTTTATAATTATTATTCTGTCCATTTCAAAAAACAGACGTGGTGGTCAGGGTGGAAACCGAGGAAATAAATCTGGTGGTTTTAGTCTGTTAGATGCCATTATCTTAAGCAATATGGGCCGCGGAAACTACCGTGGTTCATCTGGAGGTGGTTTTGGTGGCAGCTCTGGTGGCGGTTTCGGAGGAGGCTTTGGCGGTGGCGGCTTTGGTGGCGGTGGCGCTTCTGGAGGGTGGTAATACTTAGTATTCAGTTGCAGTCCCAAATTGCCGCATTTTCAAAATTCAAAAGCAATGTATTGTTATTAGAAGGTTTTTAAGCGTCCATGTTAACGTATTAAACAACTAACAAAATTACTTCTTCCGCATATAAACACTCACAGGAACTCCTTTGAAATCGAAATTTTCGCGGAGTTTATTTTCTAAAAAACGTTTGTAAGGTTCTTTTACATACTGTGGTAAGTTACAGAAAAAAGCAAATTGTGGTTGTGGGGTTGGCAACTGCATGATGTATTTAATTTTTACATACTTTGCTTTATTTGCCGGAGGTGGATAGTTTTCAATGATAGGCAACATAACCTCATTTAGTTTACTTGTTTTAATCTTTTTAGTGCGATTATTATAAACTTCAACGGCTGTTTCTATAGCCTTATATATACGTTGCTTTGATAATGTTGAAATAAACACAATAGGCACATCGGTAAAAGGCTCCATTTCTTTTCTAATAGCAATCTCGTACTCCTTGGTAGATTTATGATCTTTTTCAACCAAATCCCATTTATTTACTAAAATAACAATGCCTTTTCTGTTACGTTCAGCCAACCAAAATATGTTTTGGTCTTGTCCATCAAATCCCCGAGTAGCGTCTAAAACTAATAAACACACATCGCAATGTTCAATAGCTCTAACACTACGCATTACAGAGTAAAACTCTAAATCGTCTTTCACCTTCGCTTTTCTTCTAATACCCGCGGTGTCGACCAAGTTAAACTCAAAACCAAACTGGTTATATTTTGTGTCTATAGAATCTCTGGTGGTTCCTGCAATATCAGTTACAATATATCTGTCTTTACCAATAAGTGCATTTATAAACGACGATTTTCCGGCATTTGGACGCCCAACAACAGCGAAACGCGGTAATTCATCACTAACATCTGTTTCTTTTTCTGGTAATACTTTCACTAAGGCATCTAACAAATCGCCAGTACCGCTTCCGTTAATACTTGCTACTGTAAAATATTCGCCTAAACCTAAAGAGTAAAACTCCACAGCATCTTCCGCACGCTTAGCATTGTCAACCTTATTCACTACCAGAAATACAGGCTTATTAACTTTACGCAGTAATTTAGCAACATCTTCGTCCATTCCTGTTACACCAGATTCCACGTCAACCATGAAAATAATAACATCGGCTTCATCAATAGCCAGTTCCACTTGTTTATCTATTTCGGCTTCAAAAACATCGTCACTTCCTAAAACATATCCGCCAGTATCAATAAGCGAAAACTCTTTACCGTTCCAATCACTTTTACCGTAATGACGATCTCTGGTCACCCCGCTCACAGCATCAACAATCGCTTCCCTTCTTTGAATTAAACGATTGAAAAATGTCGATTTTCCTACATTTGGACGTCCTACTATAGCAACTATATTACTCATAATGTTTTAATTGTCTGTAACAGCCTAAGACTGATTTATTTATTTAACAAGATTAGCTAAATTTTTTGCAAAAATAGTAAATATACTCCATGAGCAAGTATTTTTTAGTAACTATTAAATTGTTTCCCTTTTTGATGAAAAAATAGTATTTTACTGTCCTTAAAAACCACAACCAAATGCCCGCTACTAAAGACATTATTTTACGCCCTCGATTTAAAATTGAACTCCCTAAAAATAATGAAACTATTTTGCAGGCGTTTCAAGAAAGTAAAACTGCGCAATCTGATTTTATTGTTACTAGAATTGACGACCATGTATTTATTAAATTTCCGAAGCATAAACAGCATTTTTGGTCGCTACAGTTGCACTTAGAAATAAATGAAGTTGATAAAAACACCTGTTTGCTTCATGGTTTATTTGGACCTCACCCAACAGTCTGGACATTATTTATGTTTTTACATTTTATGGTTGCAGGCTTGTTTATTGCCTTTGGTATTTGGACTTATACCAACTGGCGTTTAAAGGAAGATTTTGTCATTCAAGTTATCTTGATGCTTTTTATGATTATTATTTGGTTCGTGCTATATTTTGCAGGTAGTATTGGAAAAGGGTCAAGCAAAAAAGACATGATAGCACTAAAAAATTTTATGGATTCCTTATTAAAAAAAGAAAGCCTTAATTGGGTTACAACTAAGACTTAAAATTCAACTAACTCAAAATAAACTAACTGTTACAAAGATGAAACACTTGTTTTAATCTATTGTTAGCAAATTAACAAGTTAATGTTAGCTTTTTAAAATTAGTATTGATTAAAAAAAAACTTTAGTGATTAAAATCACTAAAGTTTTTAAAAAAATTGATAAAACATACAAATGAATTACATGTTTTCGTAAATACTTACTGTACCACTTACCTCGTTAGACACTATCAATAAATCTTTTCCTGACGGACTGTCAATAGCTGGTATAACCAATAATCCTTCTGGTCCTGCATCACCCGAATGCGATAAGATTGTTAAAAACTGTGGTGCTATTGGGTTTGAAACATCATAAACCATTACTTGAGAATTACGCTCCAAACCAACAAATAAAATATAACGTTGGTCTCCCATATTCAATATTTCTACCGCTTCAGGTTCTGCTCCTTTATCGTCACTTCTTAGATCTCCGCCGTTAAAAATATCAGGAGTTGCATTCAAGGTTTCAGTAGCAATGCTATTTCCACTATCATATAATAAACTTCCACTTCCTGACCATACACTAAACGAACGCGCACCATAACTATAAATAACATCAACATCGCCATCAGAATCCGTATTACCCATAGTGTTGGTTGTTTTTAGTCTTCCTAAGTTAATATCACTTTGAAAATCACTCGATACAGGAAAAGCTGTTTCATCCAAAGTTAAATCCTTTACGCGTTCTTCTTCGCTAAAACCACTATAATCTCTTGAATCTCCCTCATTAGCTGAAAATATGTATTCTGTTCCGTTTATGTTTACGGAAGTGATAGCATCAGGTTGATACATCCCAAAAACTGGCCAGTTTTTAAGCGTTGTAACACCATCTTTATCACTTGCGTCTATACTATTTGCAGCTAGGTTGTAATCTTTAAATCCTAAAGGATAAATAGCTTCTATGGTTTTTGACGTTAAATTTATTTTAGCAATACCGTTATTTTCTTGAAGCGAAACCCAAGCTGTCTTAGAATCAGCAGAAACTGTTACATATTCTGGTTCTACATCTTCTGCTAATGTTGCTCCTGGTCCGAAAACTCTAAAACCTTGTGCCTCTAAAGTTGCTTCTTGCGAATTGAACGCCGTAAAATCTAAAGTTGTAACCGTATCATCAGACAAGTCAATAATGCTCACAGACCCCAATGGGTCTACCGTATAGTCATCATTTGGTTCTCCTTCATTAGCAGAAATAATTAATGTTCCGTCTTTAGAAAACGTTACCATATCTGGCAAAGCACCAACAGTATATTGTTTTAACAAACTATTATCTGCAGTACTATATAATAATATTTTTCCGTTGTTTTGTTTTACATCGGCTTCTACAGCAACTGCCAATTTACCTTCAAAAATAGCCACACTATTTGGATATCCGAAAGCAACTAAATCGATGGCTGTTTCAGTTACAGGAGCATTAAGATTTGAAATATTGATAACCGAAATTTGTTTAGACTCAACATTGACTGTGAATAGTTTTTTAGAGATGGCATCGTAAGCCGAAATCTCTGAAGCTCCCTCGCCTCCAACAGAAATTGTAGTTTTGTACTGAAAGTTTACGGTTGTATTAACCATTGGGATTGGAGTAGCGTCATCATTATTTTCGCATCCAAAAAAAACAACAAAAGATGTTGCTAACATAATAACATTTTTAAATTTCATATTTGATTTTTTAAGTTATACAAATATGAAACCCTCGCATTAAGTTAACGTTACCTAATTAAAAAGATAGTATTAGTATTTGCTATTGATTGTAACCAAAACGTTTTAGCTGGTTTTGATTGCTTCGCCAGTTTTTGTTCACTTTAACGTACAATTCTAAGTGAATTTGTTTGCCAAAAAAAGCTTCCAAATCTTTTCTAGCCTCGACTCCTACTCTTTTTAGGGCACTTCCTTTGTGGCCAATAATAATACCTTTTTGTGTTTCGCGCTCTACCATAATAACAGATCGCATTCTAATAATATTTTCTTCTTCAAAAAACTCTTCAGTCTCTATTTCAACGGCATAAGGAATTTCTTTTTTATAATGAATTAAAATTTTTTCGCGAATGGTTTCATTAATAAAAAACCGCTCTGGCCTATCTGTTAACTGATCTTTTGGGTAAAATGCTGGCGATTCTGGAAGCAAATCAATAATTCTATTAAACACTTCTTTTACATTAAATCCTTCTAATGCTGAAATAGGATTGATTTCAGCATTTGGTACTTTTTCCGCCCAAAACTGTACCTGAGTTTCTAATTGCTCCTGGTTAGATTTATCTATCTTGTTTAAGAGCAAAAGTACCGGAATTTTTGAGTTGGTTATTTTATTAAAAAAAGCTTCATCTTTTAACTCTTGCTCACCAATTTCCACCATATATAATAACACATCGGCATCTTCAAAAGCAGACTTCACAAAACCCATCATCGATTCTTGTAACTCGTAAGCGGGCTTGATTATTCCCGGTGTATCCGATAACACCACTTGAAAATCGTCGCCATTTACAATTCCTAAAATGCGGTGACGTGTGGTTTGCGCTTTTGATGTGATAATAGATAATTTTTCGCCCACAAAGGCATTCATTAATGTAGATTTACCCACATTGGGGTTTCCTATAATATTTACAAAACCTGCTTTGTGGTTCATATCATTTCTTTATTAAGTGGGTACAAATTTACAACCTTACTTTGTTTATTCTACTATTTTAAGATTATAAACAAAAAAAACAGAAAGATATCTTTCTGTTTTTTATTAAATCTATAAAGTAAGTTTATAACTTACTGAGTTATTTCTAATAATTCAACTTCAAAAATTAAAGTAGAATATGGTTTAATTTTTTCTCCAGCTTGTCTCGCTCCATATCCTAATTCTTGAGAAATGAAAAATTTGTATTTAGATCCTACAGACATAAGTTGTAAACCTTCTGTCCATCCTCTGATAACCTGACCCACTCCAAATTCAGTTGGTTCACCTCTATCAACAGAACTGTCAAAAACAGTTCCATCTATTAAGGTTCCGTGATAATGAACTTTTACCTTAGATTCGGCAGTTGGTTTTGCACCCGATCCTTCTTTTAATACAATATATTGTAAACCACTTTCGGTCACTTTAACACCTTCTTTACTTTTGTTATCTTCTAAGAATTTAACACCTACACCTTTTTCTTTTTCAGAATCTTCTTGTAGTTTTTTTGCAGTTTCAGCTTGTTTCTTTTGAAAATAAGCACTTAAAACTTGCTGACAATTTTCTTCTTTAATCAAAATGTTTGTAGAATCTAGGGCATTCATAAATCCTTGAATAAAAAGTTCGCTGTCCATTTCAGCAACATTTGTTTTTACATTTCTAGCTACGTCCATACCTATTGCATAGCTAACAGAATCAATCTCTGTTTTTAATGTTCTTTTTGAAACACCTTGTCCACCACATGACGATAAAATTGAAGTTGCCAAAACAACTACTAAAAGTTTAATTATTTTCATTTTCTTATTTAGTTTTAATTCGCCGTCAAAAATAATAAAATATTGCTCAGAATAAAGGAGTATTACATGATTTTTTACTAATAAAATAGTTAAATCAATAATTGTGCTTAAAATATAATCCCGCCAATAAAGAATCACCAATGAGATGCTCTATATTTGGTTGTCAACTGTTTTTTTTTTAAAAGAAACCGCTCTACTTTGAACGTCAAAAACTTGTATACAAATTTCATCTAATTCACTACTTGATTTTAATTTAGATTCTTTTTTAATATATTACTACCCCAAACACACCACAACCAAATATGAGTCAAATTTTAAAGGAAATAAATTCTATATTTTTCAATAAAGTTATATCAATTATCAAAAAAACTTAAATCCCATGTATCGTACCATTTTAAAATAGGTTTTTCATTTTCAAATTCAATTGGCAACCAAATATAGCGCCCATCAATGGCATTATATCCTCGCCATCTGTCGGCTGCAAAAATAAAAGCATCCTTTTTCCCAGCAACGGGAAGGATATAAGTGCTTTGCGACCAAAAAGTGCTATTATTTTCTTCGTCCGTTCCTCTGCAAGGATTTCCTAAAAATTCCCAATCTCCCATTATTGTATTGGATACCGCTAATTTTCCCGGATTTGGATCCCAACCCGTTAAGCCAGAACTAAACATAAAATAAGTCCCGTCTTTTTTAAAAATGGCAGGCGCTTCATTCCTGCCTCCAGGAAAAACTCTTATGTACTCCTTGGTTAACGATAAATAGTCATCAGATAATTTAGAAATTAATAAGGTCTGATTCTCTTCGGAAGCTGTTATATGATAAGCAGATTCATCTTCATCAACAAATAGTGTCATATCTCGAGACATTTGTCCCTTTTCAAAATCTCGCTTAAAATAGGCCCCGCCAATTATTTTTTGTTTCCAATTTTCGTCTTGACGGCCTTCTACTGTTTCAGCTTTTAACAACTGTTCTTTTGAGAAATTTAGCGGCAATCCATTTGGATGTAATCTAAAACTATCCACATACCTATAAGGTCCAGTTATATTATCTGAAACAGCAACACCCGTTAAAGCGGCTTTATAACCTTGGTCTTTTAACTCGTGATGAAACCACATGACGAACTTTTTTGTTTTTTTGTTGTAAATTACTTTTGGGCGTTCCAAAACACTTCCTTTCTGTAGCATGGAGTTTTTGTTACCCAACATTTTTAGAGCAATGCCTTCATCCTTCCAATTGTATAAATCTTTTGAACTATAAACGTGTACACCCACTATGGCCTTATTTCCCTGTTTTCCAGAAAGCTTATGTTCCCCAAACCAATAATAAGTATCATTGTAATACAAAAAACCTCCTCCGTGCGCATTGATGTGACTTCCTTTATCATCTAGCCATAATTCCCCTGGTTTGAATTTACTATAAGTTGTTTGGGCCATCATAAAAGCCCCATAAAACAACACTGTTATTTGAAATATCCTTCTCATATTATTATTTCTTTAAATTCCATATTACTTCATCTTTTAGCTTCTTGTTTTTTGAAACTACTGTAATAGTGTTTTTGCCTTCAGCTAATTTGATGTTTTCAAATGTCAAAACATGGATGTCTGATAGTAGCTTTTCAGTGGCTGTTTTATTTCCATTCACATATAAGATTACTTCATCCAGATTCGTATAGACCTTAATGGAAATAAGATTAGTCGGCCTTTCCTTATGTCTTCTCTCTGCAATGTAAAGTACGGGTTCCTCAGACCAGTTAGCCTTATAGAAAAAGAAAGCATCCTTTTTTACAGCTCTGTCAAAAGTCACCAATCCTTTGTGATTAAGGGAAGGAATACCTCCTCTGTTCCAACCTGCAACAGAAAAATCAAACATGGTCCAAATAAAGGTTCCCCATACATAAGGACGGTCTTTTAGGATTTTCCATGTCAACTCGTGGTAATTGGACAGTATCATTTCGGGAAAATAATTTCCAGTAGGTTTTTCAAGCTTTGAGGCATCCTGATGATAAATATTGCCTCCAATTCCATACTCACTGATGGCTAAGGGTCTTTCTGGATAGGCTTGGTGAGAAGCATCAAGCCATGTGCCCATATCTTTATAGTCGCCATAATACCAGCCGAAATATTTATTCCAGGCTTGGAGATCGGTAATATTCCCCATATTCGATACCATTCCTTTATCGCTTGCTGAAGTTGTTAATCGTGTTTTATCTAGTGTATGGGCTAGTTCATTGAGTTCTTTTGTAAGGAGAACACAAGGTTCCTCTGGACTGTTATGAGCTCTTACTTCATTCCAAAGTCCCCAGACAAAAATACTTGGATGATTATAATTTTGTAGAATGAGTTCAGTTAATTGTTGCTTTGCATTTTCACCCTCTCGACCACTATAGTCATGCACAAAAGGTATTTCGGCCCAAGTAAGAATCCCTTTTTTATCCGATAATTCATAAACCATGTCAGAATGCTGATAATGTGCAAGCCTCCATGCTGTAGCCCCAATTTCGTCAACCAAGTCTATATCTGTGATGTGTTGTGATTCGGTTAGAGCCGGACCCAGCTGATTCCATTCCTGATGCATATTAACACCATATAGACGATAGGGGTTGTTATTTAAAATAAACCCCTTATTGGCATCAAAAGAATAGGTTCTAATACCGAAATTTTGGACGACAGGATCCATAGAATTTTCAGTTATAAGTTTCGCTTCAACTGAATACAGATGTGGATTTTTCCGTCCGTTCCAAAGTATTGGGTTTTTTATTTCTACCGTTGAACTTATGACTTGATTGGTGTCGTTTAGATCAAACCATTCCTTGTGAGATAATACAATTTTGCCACTGGCTTCTTTAATGCTGTATTCGAGTTGGGCATTTTCAGTATTTAAAGTACTTGAAACGTGTGTTCGTATTTCCAATTTGGCAGTATTCTCACTCAATTCCTTAAGTTCAACAAAAAGACCAGGTGAAGCATTATAAATAGGGGATATATTGCATTTTGGAGTGCTAAAAATATGCACAGGACGATAGATGCCTCCATAATGATTAAATAGAGCATCATCGACCGGTATCCGCTTGAAGTTTGGGGCGTTAGTCGCTCTTACAGCAATGAGATTTTTTTCGCCAAACTTCACCATATCCGTAATCTCGAAGCAAAAGGCGGAATAGCCACCTGAGTGCATCCCGACATTTTTTTCATTGACGAAGACTTGAGCTTCCTGTCCAACACCTTCAAAGCGTATAAAGATGCGTTCCCCAAGCATGGACAAAGGCACTTCCGTTGTGGTCCGATACCAAGCATCTCCTTTATAATATCCAATATCTTTTATAGCATCCATGGAATAGGTGTGTGGCACCCTTACTTTTTTCCAATCACTTTCAGAGGTTGATAATTTCTCGGCATAATTGAGTTTCCCTTTTCGGAATGACCATGCTTTCAAATTGATAGTCTCCCTATTTTGTAGAAAATAGACTTGTGCATTGCAAGGATTTTGCAATACCAACAAAATGAAGAACAGGACAATCTTAATCATATAATTTTACTTTAAAACGCATTATTAATTTGTTTAAAGCATCTTGTGAAACCCTAAATACACACATGAATTTTACACTTATAATAGAACAAATACATTTTATTTTATAGGACTTATTTTATAAGTGTATTTTAAATTTTCTGGTTGTATTCTATATTTTTTATGCGCCCATGCAGAAGGACTCCAGCTATTATCGCCACCTACGCCTGTTTGTGCATAATCAATATTGATATTTACAAAGTCTCGTTTTGTAATATCTGTGGTGTGACGCTGTTTTTTGGTGTCTCCAGCATCAAAATCGTCATTGTATTGATGGTGTGCGCTAAAACTTAACAATTGAGAACCTTCCACTTTAATCCCCTTACCAGCGCTATTTGTAAATGTTACCCAACGCACATCGGTTCTATACCCATTTTCTTGTGGGCGGATGTATGGAAAATACAATTCGGAAACAGATGCTTTATATTGACCAACCAAAGCAGCCGTTTTTCTGTCTTGATAATTTTCCTGAGGACCTCTACCAAACCAGTTTACCGTTTGAAATTCATTCTTAACAATAAAATTATTTCCAAATCGTGGCACATGTGGTAAGGCTTCTTTTATGTTTTTTACTTGATTAACGACTGTTATTTCGCCTAAAGCATTTATGCTATAAACAATACTAATTTCACCATGAACTGCAGGTAAATTGAACGTTGTTTGGATGCTTATTTCGTCGCTTGTTATGTTTGTGTTTATTTCTTTAAGTCCGCTTATAAATTTAACATCGGTTAAAATTTGATTTTTAGTTGCTTGTTTCCATTTAGTCAATTTTTTGGGTGAACCTGCACCAAAATCATTATCGGTAACCGCTCGCCAAAAGTTTGGTGTTATACCATTTACCAAAATATTGCCATCACCATAATCTAAGGAAGTGAGTATTCCTTTTTTGACATCAAAATTTAATTCAAAATTTTTATTAAAGATGGTGGTAATGGTATCTGTTATAGTTATTGAAATTTCACCTTCAACTTCCGTTTTAGTTCCTAATTTTTCTTTAGTTAATTGAAACTGTTCAAAAGCCACTTCATGATTTAATGGCATTAAATCTGTTTCGTTTTTGTTGAGTGCATAAATATTTAAATGATATTCCGAATTCGTATTAACAAGTTCCGGCAAATCAATTTTCACAATTTTTGTTTCATAGGAAGGAATATCAAGCGTTGACAAAACGCCCGTTGCTATGGCCTTTCCATTTTCTAACAAATTCCAGGTAAAATCAAATTCGTTTAAATTCGCAAAGTCATATACGTTTTTAATAGAGATTTCACCCGCTTTTAAATTGGAAGGTTTGAACTTAATGTACTGATATACTTTTTTCACTTCGTGCAAAGCAGGATGTGCTGTTCTATCCGGATTTACAATGCCATTTAAACAGAAGTTTTTGTCATTTTGCAAATCAAATCCTCCTAAATCGCCACCATAAGCCCAAAAAGATTCCCCAGCTTTATTTTTGGTCAAAATTCCCTGATCTACCCAATCCCAAATAAATCCACCCTGCATATTAGGATACGATTCAATTACATCCCAATAATCTTGAAAATTACCCAGACTATTACCCATGGCATGTGCATATTCACATTGAATTAGTGGTCTGGCACCATCTTTAGCATAATTTATCATTGATTCTATAGTCCAGTACATAGGTGCTTGAATATCAGTATTTTTCGCGGCACTTGCCCCTTCATATTGGGTTGGTCTTGTGCTGTCATTTTCTTTTAACCATTTATAAGTAGCAAAGAAGTTTTCGCCATTACCTGCCTCATTCCCTAGTGACCAAACAACAATGGATGGATGATTTTTATCGCGTTCAAACATTCTTATGGTTCTATCTAAATGGGCATTTTTCCATTGAGGTAGATAAGCGGGATGGATGGCTTTCTTTTCAGGGTTTTTTTCCAGATCTTGATTTGTTGCACCCATTCCATGTGTTTCTATATTAGCTTCATCAATAACATAAAAACCATATTGATCACATAATCTATAAAAATGTGGGTCTTTCGGATAGTGGCTACAACGGATGGCGTTTATATTGTTTTGCTTCATGATTTTTAAATCTTTCATGGTTAATTCTTCAGAAATTACATGGCCTTCCGTATCATCATGATCATGAAAATTTACCCCTTTAATTAAAATAGGTTTACCGTTTACTAAAAACTGAGCATTTTCAATTTTTATAGTTCTAAAACCCACTTTTATAGCGGTAGATTCTCCATTAAAGTTTATCAGCAACGTATAAAGATTAGGATGTTCTGCATTCCAAGGTTTAACATTTGGAATGAGCGTTTCAAAATTAACGGTACTTATGCCTTCATTTAAAATGTGACTTTTTGTTTCGGAATATACTTCGGTATCACCATCTAAAAGAGTCACTTTAATTGTTTTTTCTGCAGCTGTAGTTGTATTGTTTTCTATTTTTAATGCTGCATTGAAATTTCCATCTTTATAATCATTTTGCAAATTAGAGATGACTCTAAAATCTCTTAAACTTACTTTATTTGTCGCATAAATATAAACATCCCGCTCTATCCCGCTCAATCGCCAAAAATCTTGATCTTCCATATAACTGGCATCAGACCAACGTAATACTTGCACAGCAATACTGTTTTTACCAGACTTTGCTAATTTTGTAATATCAAATTCAGCAGCCGTTTTACTACCCTCATTATAACCAACAAATGCTCCATTTATCCAAACATACATAGCGCCACTAACCCCTGCAAAATGCAGATACAAATCTCTACCATCCCAATCTGCAGGAATCTCAAAATCACGTTTATAGCTTCCATTATTATTAATGTTGTGAGGAATATAGGGCGGATTTGCAGGAAACATATACTTAATATTCGTATAAACCGGAATTCCAAATCCTTTCATTTCCCAGTTTGAAGGCACAGAAATAGTATCCCAACCACTTAAATCAAAATCATTTTTATAGAAATCGGTTGGTCTTGCTTGAACGCTATCTGCGTAATAAAACTGCCAGGTACCGTTTAAAGATTTATATAAACTTGAATTTTTCCAGCTATTGTTTTTTAAAGCAGATGAATTATCAGTGTATTTATAAAAAGAAGCTGTGGGGGATTTTCTGTTTATTTGGAAAATTTCGGGGTTTTCCCATTCTGGATTTTCCCAATTTTCGGCTATATAGGTTGGTCTTACCGTGTCTTTGGTTTTACATGAAAAAACAGTTGCTACCGCTAATAAAATGACTAGGTGATTAATTTTCATATTGGATAAATTTGTTAAATTTTAAAATTTTACTATTCTTTTTAATTCGTGTAATTATTTAAACGCAGCCATGCTTCACAAGGTTTTGTCCAATTTTTGCTTGTTCCTTCATTACCCAAACCAAAACCATGTTTGCCTTTTTGGTATAAATGAATTTCAGCAGGCACATTATTATGCTTTAGTGCTAAAAAATATTGAATGCTATTTTCAACAGGAACGGACTTATCATCCACTGCATGCACGATATATGCAGGAGGCGTTAAGGAGTCTATTTGTTTTTCGTTCGAATATTTTTCGATCAATGTGGAGGAAGGAGAAGTTCCAAGAAGTTTATTTCTGGTGCCTTTATGTGTGATTTTTTCTTCCATAGAAATAACGGGATAAACCAAAACAGAAAAATTAGGTTTTGCGCTAAGGGAATCCATTACTTTGTATAATACATCATTATAATGGGTTGACAATGTAGCAGCAAGATGGCCTCCGGCAGAAAACCCGATAACACCCACTTTCTCCGTATTAATATCCCATTCTTTTGCATTGCGCCTTACATATCGAATGGCTTCCTGAGCATCTTGCAAAGGTCCAATTGTTTTTTCTTTCATAATGTCATCGCTAGGCAACCTGTATTTTAAAACAAAAGCCGTGATACCAAGCTTGTTTAACCATTCGGCAACTTTAAACCCTTCTTTATCTATGGACAAATAGGAATACCCTCCACCAGGACAAATTACTATAGCTGTGCCATTTGGATGTTCTGGCAAAAAGACAGATAGTGTAGGTAGTGTAACTTTGCTCACCCTATTTAATACACCATTCTCGAAAAGTTCAATTTCTTTATAATCATCAGATTTTAGGGCTGCAGGAATTTCATTGTTCCATAATGGAATGATTTCATTTTGCGCCTGTAAAAATCCTGTCACTCCAAAAAAGATGTAACATATTAAAAAGGATATGTTCGTATACTGATGTTTCATGTGTTTATAATAATTGTTTTTTTTAACGGACACATGCTGTTCGCTATTAATCATTCCTTTGGGTGATAATCCTTTTAACATGCTCGTTTCATAATTGTTAAATATAGCTTATTTCGATTTTTTTATACACTTTCAATAATCAACTTTAAATTCTTGAGTCCACTCACTTGGAAAACCCCATTGCTTTATTGTTCGCATCCTAAAAAATAAGGGTTCTTCTTTTTTAATATTTGGTATATTGAGTACGCCTTTTACTTTGGTTGCTATATTTTTATCATAAATACCCGATTTTGAACCGTATTCTACTTCATATAAGTAATCATAAGGAGAAACGGTATAAGCAATAAAAACGCCATTATCTGTACGTTTCGTTCCCCAAATTACGGGTGGCAATTCATCTTCATCCATCATTAGTGTCATGGCTTCAGACGGTTTGCTTTCTCCGGCATTGTTTAATGCAATTAATTGGTAGGTCCATGGTTCCCCTTGTTTTATGTTCTCATCTTGAATTTCAATAAAATCATTAATCGTTTTTTCTGAATAATAAATGGAATCTCCTTTGTAATATGTAAGCATATATTCTGAAGCCCCCTTTAGTTTATCAAACAAGATACGTACGGCATTATTGGATGTATTGGAAAACTTAATAGTGGGCTTGTTTGGTACAGCAAAGTACTTTACGGCCTCTAGAACGGTATATCCTTGGGGGTCTAAAAATTCAACTTTTAACCCATTAACAGTCCTTTTATTAGTCCAATTTATTGGTATTGTAAAGTCTTCATCTCCAGGGTTTATAAGCTTTACTTTTTTAAGCCCCATGTCCAGTGCATTGAAATCTGTATCCATAACACGCCATCTCACACTAAATTCTCTGAGGACATTTGCCGGAATATCTAGTTTATTTCGAGGTTGAATAGTCACGGTAGCTTTGCCATTATTTTTGTCAACTTCAGAAATCGTAAGACTTTTAATAGGGGCAAACTCTTTTTGCAGGTCATAAAATGCTCTTTTTCTCTCTCTAAAGCTTGTTACCACACCCCAAGCTCTGTTTTGCGAAGGCGGTGTTTTCCATCCAGAAGTGCCATGATATGCGCTTCTGTAATCATTGAATGTCCATAGCGAAGCTCCTAATACGTAATTCTTATTTCGCATAGAATTCATCATTTTTTCTATGGGAATACTACCTAAATTAGGATCTTCAGAATTTAATGTATTACCAAATTCTGAAACAAAAA
Organism: Mariniflexile sp.; assembly: GCA_051275695.1. Lineage (GTDB taxonomy): Bacteria > Bacteroidota > Bacteroidia > Flavobacteriales > Flavobacteriaceae > Mariniflexile. The sequence goes on along the minus strand of JBNMNO010000016.1, from coordinate 21,056 downwards.
TTGGTTTTTTATGATATTCCCAAGTGCGGTCGGCTCCCGTTCCCCAACCGCCATACATATTTATCATGGCAATATCTGCATATATGACAGCGTCATTTTCAAATTTTTGGGCCGTATGCGATGCGTATACTGCTAATCGATTTGGATTTAAGTCTTTTGCCATTTCGATGGCTCCTTTTACATATTCTTTTACTTTAGGATTGTCGCTTACTTTTCCAATTTCATTACCCACACTCCAGCCAACTACAGATGGGTGATTATACTTCTCTTCAATTATGCGCTGCAACCATGCTTTTGGCATGGGATGTTCTGGGTCTACCCAAGCATCTTTCCCCCATAAACCAACTTCTTCAAAAATCATAATCCCTTTTTCATCTAAATAATCTAGATACTCTTTTGGTAAGGACACATGACTTAATCTTGCCATATTCACACCCAAACTTTTCATTAAATCTACATCTTCTTTAATTCTTTCAAAAGGAAGGGTATTACCTGTAAAACGGTCTTCAGGAACCATATTAAAGCCAACAGGCCTAATACTTTCGCCGTTAAGTAATAGTTTAATGCCGTCTATTTCTAGTTTTCGAATTCCGAAACGATCCGATATGGTGTGTACCATTCCATTATTGTCAGATAAGGTAATTGTAGATTCATATAAATTTGGAAAATCATAATGCCAAAGCGCGACTTGAGGCTTGGATAAATTATAAGACCAATTTATTTTGTGCTGAACGGTATTTGGTGGAATGGTTGTTTGCACTAAACCTTCTGCAACTATTCTGTTATCTCTTTTTATTTTTATATTTAATGCTATATTTTTTGAAATAGGACTTGAATTGCTGCATATTATTTGCAAAGCTATGTTGGCATCTCCTTTTTCAAGATTTGGAACGGCATCTATGTGCTGATATTCTAAACGGGTTAATGGTGTTATTTCTAACCAGACAGGGCGTCTTATGCCGCCCCAATTCCACATAGCACCACGCTTAAAAACATTGTTAACCAATACCGTTAATCTGTTTTCTTGCCCATACTTAATATACTTGGAAATATCAAAATGAAAAGGCAAAAATCCAAAATGATTTTCTCCAACTAATTGCCCGTTAACCCACACTTTAGAGTCATTGTAAACCGATTGAAATAGCAAACGTACTTGTTGTACATCTGATTGTTTATCTAATTTAAATGTTCTGGAATACCATGCGTCACCAGCATATTCTGCATACTCATTGACTAAATCCCAATTACCAGGCACCTTCATGTTGGTCCAAGACGACGTATCTAGATTTTCATCTGACCAACCAGAAGTTTCACCTTCAGAATACGGATCAATTCTAAAAGACCACTGGCCGTTTAATGAAGCCTTTTGAATATTCTGGGAAAATGCAACAGCTACTGCGAAAAAGCACAGTAGGCACTTGAAAAATATAAATTGGTTTTGGTTTTTCATCCTTAAACTATTTTATGCGTATTCAAAAACAGAAATATTAAAAACAGACACTGGTATTTGCTTTTGAATTTTTAAAAATTTAATTGTTAATGATTTTCTGTTACTTAAAAAATGATATTTCCATTGTCAACTTCAATTTTGTAATCACTAACATTAAAAAAATGTTTTAAATTTCTATTTGTATACTGATTCAGTAAGTGTAATTTCTAACATAGTCGTTGCCGGATTTAATGTATAATCAACCCCGCTAATTGTGACCGTATTATTTTCATTTTTAAGCCAACTAAGTTCTTTTCCGTCATAAAGGTTAATTACTTGAGATACTTTTTTATTACCAATTGATTGTGTTGTAAACTTGCCTGAATTTAATTCACGATATCCGTTATAAATATGACAGTAGATTTTATTATTATTGAAGGTAAAACCATATTCACCAAAAAGTGGCTGCCATGGCCCTCCTCTTATGTTATAAATACCGCTACCCACTTTAGTTAACCAACTGCCCATTTTTAGAAGCACTTCTTGTTGGTTATCTGGTATTACTCCTTCTCTGTCTGGAGCTACATTTAAAAGTAAATTAATATTACGAACCGCACAATTAGACAAATAGACTGCTACTTCATCAAAGCTATAAACAGGACAATTAGGCCGGTAACCCCAACCTCCTTTTTGAAGGCTGACACATTTTTCTCCATAATGCTCAAAGCGAATTTCTCCAGAAGTAGAAGAACCACCTTCTTCTGCATGTACATCTCCAACCCACCCAAAACGTTCGTTTACAACCATATTTGGCTGATATTCACGAACCAATCCCATGATGCCTAAAGGTTTGCCTGTACTGTCTTCTTTTGTACTGTATTTTTTATTTACCGGCCATTGGTTATCTGGGCTTTGGTATTGTCCTGAATCCCAAAAAGATCTTTCCAATTCCTGGTTCACCGTTTGGCTTAACCAACCGCCATCCCAAAACATATAATCTATAGTACCATAATCTTTAAGTAACGTTGTTACTTGTTCATAAACTTCTTCTTTCATAGCTTGTGCATCTTCTTTATGCCAAGATGCCGTTTTATAACCCCAAACATTTGGTTTAACGCCATTTCCATAAACATCATAATACCCTGGATATCTCCAACTCATTGGTGAATAATAAAGCCCAACATGCAATCCAGAAGTTCTAACAGCATCTGTATATTCTTTTATCAAATCTCGCCCTAAATCTTTTTTGCTGGTCCAACTACTAGGATGTTTACTGTCAAAAAGGGCATAACCATCATGATGTCTAGAGGTTAGCGCCATATATTTCATGCCTGCTTTTTTAGCTAAATTTGCCCATTCAGCCCCATCAAATTTCGAAGCAGTAAAGCCCGTTTCAGGATCTCTTGCCCTTCTCTGGTAATACTCTTGACCATATACTTCTTGATGTCTAACCCATTCGCTTCCTTCATCAAAAGCCGCATAAACTCCCCAATGTATAAACATTCCAAATCTATCATCGAGAAACCAATCCATTTTTTTATTAGATAATTGAGAAACACCATTTTCTTCTTTAAGAATTCTTTCTGGAATACTTATAAATTCCTGTATTTCTGGATTTGGTGATTCTCCTAAATAGATTAATTCAATTTGATCTGCATAACCATTACCATTTCCTGAAGGATGTATTAATGATATTAATAAATTATCTGTACTAAAAGCTGTTTGAAAATCGATACTAACTTTAGTATATTCTGTAAGCGTACTAGAAACCGATTTTTCAGGGCCTCCATAATCACTAACCATTAATTGAACTTCTTCAGCACCTGATTCTGTTTTAATGTAGGCAGAAATTCTATAAAGGCTGTTGGAGCTTACTTTAGTTTCTTGAATACAGAATCCTCTTTCTGGTCCAATTTTAACTGCAAATTGTCCGGAGTGTGAATCTGTAGTTATTACAGAACTTTTCGTTTTCCAATATTTCCAGCCTTCCATATTACCCGTTTCAAAATCTGCATTAGTAATTAAATGGGTTTCGTCTTTAGTTATCGTTTTGGCCGTTTGGGCTTTTAAGGGTAATTGTATTATTAAAAATAAAATTATAACACTTGCTTTTAAATATAATCTAGAATAAAATTTCATTTTTTAGACTTTCTTTTAATGGTATTTAATACTATATCGGTTTCTATAATCTGTTATTTACTTTTAATGGTAATTGTTTTGGATTCTAAACCTTCTGAAGACGCTTCAATTATTATATCGCCAGATTCCCCTTTTTTACTTTTAATCACTAATAAGCATAAACCATTAAATGCTTTTCTGTAACTCGCTTGGAACGGTTCAATAGAAGCTGCATTGCCATTACCAACTGCAGCAATGGTTGCTGGCCCTGTAATTTTAAACACTACTCGATTATCTGCCAAAGGGCAAAATACGGCATTCTCATCTTCAATTTTAACCGTAATAAAAGACAAATCCTCATCATCTGCATGTATAATGTCTCTGTCTGCCACTAACTCGATCTGATAAGGTTCTTTTGCTGTTGTTATTTTGCTTCGCTTTACTTCTTTACCGCCTTTATAGGCTACAACCTCAATCGTTCCAGGTTCATATGGCACATTCCAATTTAAACGGTAGGGGGAATCGAAGATATTACCGTGATCCCTCCAAGATTGATGGGTTACAGGGATTTTTGTTTTATCAATTCCTTTGACTTTTTTTCCCAGCGATTTTCCGTTAACAAATAATTCTGCTTCATCTGCGTTGGTATAACAATACACAGTAATAGTATCAATACCTGAATTTTCCCAATTCCAATGAGGTAATATATGAACCATAGGTTCTTTAGTCCATTGACTTTGATATAAGTAAAACCGGTCTTTTGGAAACCCAGCTAAATCTACAGCGCCAAAGTAAGAGCTTCTTGATGGCCAATCGACATCCCAATTTCCATGAGTTAAATTATCTCTACCTCCGTAAGGTGTTGGTTCTCCTAAATAATCAAAACCAGTCCAAATAAATTCTCCTATAATATTAGGCGAAGTATCTTGAAAATGGAATTCTATATCTGGGGGATAAGCCCAAGACGGTGCATTAAAATCATAACTGTTAATTTGTAGAGATTCGTGTTTGTCATAATCTTTTAAAGGAAGATGATAAACACCTCTGGAAGATACTGTTGAAGCGGTTTCCGATCCATAAACAATCCAATCTTTATAAACATTCATGTATTCAGTATATTGAGAGGGTTTATAGTTACCTCCAACCAAATCGACTTCTGCTGCAAGTCCGTTTTTTATAGCATCATTAAGATTATTGAAACCTGATGTAACTAATCTGGTTGCATCTTCCTCATGGCATATTTTAGTTAATTCTCTAGCAATTAAATAACCGTTTTCTTCTTTTTGCTCTCTAACTTCATTACCAATACTCCACATAATTATTGAGGGATGGTTTCTATCTCGCTTAACCATATCGCGTAAATCTTGCTCATGCCAGTCATCCCAATATTTATGATAGTCATTTTCTGTTTTTGGTAATTTCCAACAATCAAAAGCTTCCGCTTGCACCAAAATCCCCATTTTGTCACATAGTTCTAATTGTTCAGGTGACGTAGGGTTATGAGACGTTCTAATGGCATTAACACCCATGGTTTTCATGATTTCTAATTGGCGTTCTGTAGCTCTATAATTTACGGCAGCTCCCAAAGGCCCTAAATCATTGTGTAAGCAAACCCCTTTTATTTTCTCCTTCCTTCCATTTAAAAAGAAACCTTCTCTTGTAAATTCAATCGTTCTTATTCCAAAATTAGTACTACAATTATCTATTGCCATACCATTATTCAAAATTGTAGAAACGGCGTTATATAAATGGGGTGTTTTAAAATCCCATAGTCTTGGATTTTCAATTTCTAATTGTTGAACAATAGATTCTTCGTTGTTTTTAAATTCAAAATCAGATACTATTGACGCAACTTGTAAATTATCTGCATCATAAATAGTTGTTTTAATTTTATAATCGCCTATAAGTTCTTGCTCATTCAATATTTTCGTTTCAATTGTAACTTCAGCATTTTCTTTCGTAATTACTGGCGTTATAATATGTGTCCCCCAATGTTTTATATGAACAGGATTTTTAATTTCTAACCATACGTTCCTGTAAATGCCGGCACCGGGATACCATCTGGCCGACAAGATTTCGGGATTTACTTCTACAGCAATTATATTTTCTTCTCCAAAATTCATGTAAGGTGTCATGTCAATTTGAAAACCAATATAACCATAAGGCCTATGATACACTTTTTTTCCATTGATATAGATGGTTGAATTATTCATAACACCATCAAACTCGATAGTAACAATACTTCCTTTTTTTGAGGCATCTATGACAAAATGTTTACGATACCATGCCGTACCAAAAACTGGAAGCCCACCGGTTCTTGGGTTATATTCTGGTTTAAAAGGCCCTTCAATAGCCCAATCATGTGGTAATGATAGTTGTCGCCAATTTGAGTCCTCTAATTTCACATCATAAGCGGTCGAGTCATCTGTTTTTTCAAATAGCCAGCCTTCATTAAATGAAATGCGTTCTCTTACTTGTTGTTCTGTAGCATTACAGGAAACCAATAAAATGATTAATAAAAAGCAATATAATTTGTGTGTCATTTTGACTATTTTTAATCTTTTGTCAATTTACTTCCCCACCAATCTTTGTTGGGTTTAAACTCTTTTGAAAGCATTTTAGTCCGTTCATCTTCAAGTTGAGGTAATAGTTTTTCAACTATTTTTTTATCATAATCTGCTCTTTTATTGGCATCAAATTCAGTATCCATTTCCGGATATTTCGCATTAACACTTTCAAGCCAATATTTTAAATTATTAAATAATTCTGAACCAACTTCCGTATAAGTATCAACTAGATTATTCTTTTCGTAAGGATCTGTTTTTAAATTATATAATTCATTTTTATCATCTTCATAATAATGAATTAGTTTCCAGTCGCCTTTTCTAATAATTGATGATGGATCTCCGCCTTGATTACCATAATGCGGATAATGCCAGTACAGAGGCCTTTCAGCAAGTTTGACACCATTATCAATAATTGATTTTAAACTGACACCATCTTTATGTTGTTCTGGCAATAAATCTAGATGTGCATAATCCAATATAGTTGGAAAAAAATCGGCTCCGGTAACTGGAGAATCATTTGTTTTCCCAGCAGAGTTTGCCCAAGGCACATAAATAACATAGGGCTCTCGAATGCCACCTTCCCATTGATAGCCCTTGCCACCTCTATAAGGCAAGTTGGATGTAGAAAAGGAATCGCCAGAGGCAACACCACCATTATCTGAAGTAAATATAACGATCGTGTTTTTTTCTAATCCCAGCTCTTTTAAAGAATTTAAAACCACACCAACAGCATCGTCCATAGTTTCAACTAAACCACCATAAACGGGATTGTCCTGATGTTGCCGTATAGGTAATTTGCGTTCCATGGCAAACCCTTTTTCGTTTATACCCTGAGCAACCGCTTTATTTTGGTATTTTTTCCATTTTTCTTGGTTTGTTTGAATCGGGCCATGCACCGCATAAAAAGAAAGGAATGCAAAAAAATTGGATGCTTTGTTTTGTTTCATAAATGAAACTGTTTCATTGGCTAACCGCATGGAAAGGTTTTCTCCATCCATTGTATCTTCTAATTTCGGGTTTTTAAAAGGCGAAAAATAACCTCCTTTTGGACTGCCTGCACTCCAGCCTCCTTCATTTATTTGAAAACCATGATCTTCAGGAAATGAACCTTCATCCCCTAGATGCCATTTGCCTGCAAAAAAGGTTTTATATCCATTGGCTTTTAACGCTTCTGCTATGGTGATATCTTCTTTTGGTAGGTTGTGAACATAATCTGCGGGTAATATTTTATCATTACGATTCATTTTTCTCCAATCGGTTCCTGATCTTTCTCCAATCCAATTCGTAATGCCATGTCTTGCGGTAAACTTACCTGTCATAATACTGGCTCGTGAAGGACTACAAACTCTGCTGGCAGCATAACCTTGAGTAAACACCAAGCCTTGTTTTGCCAAATTATCAATATTTGGGGTTTCATAAAAAGCACTGCCCGTGAATCCTAAATCCTTGTATCCTAAATCATCAACCAAAACAAATAATATATTTGGTTTTTGAGGTATTTTATCTTCTTTTGGATTAACTTTTGAAGCACAAGACATTAAAAAAATGGAGCTTATAAAAGAGATGTGAAGTAATTTCATGTTTATTTAATTTTTAATTCATTTTTCCAATATGCAACAAGTTGCTTGAATGTGGCATTTTCTGGTAATTTTCTTTTTTTTAGAGTCTTTTTGAGCCTGTTTGAAGCTTCATCTTGAGCTGCATCTATTTCTTCTTGAGCTTCAGGATATAGTCCCAAATCATTTTTTTCTACCCATTCATGTAATACGGATCTCAACTTCTCCAAATCCAATTTGTTTTTAGGGTTTTTAGCTAAATTATTAATTTCAAAAGGGTCTTGTTCTATATTATATAATTCTTCCGCAGGTCTGTATAAATCCATAAAGGGGCTTTGCGCATCATTTAATTTTCCTTCTTGAAACATGACGTGCATTAAAGGTAACATGGGATAGCTCATTTCCTTATAGGTGTTGTATTGGGTATATGGCCTATCAGTATAATAATTTTTTATATACTTGAATTTTTCAGAGCGTACAGCACGTATTCTATCTGCTGTTTCATCACGACGGTCTCTCATTGTGAATACAAATGTTCTTTCAACATCATTTGATAAAAAATCTTGCCCTTGCATAGATAAAGGCTTTTCTATGCCTGCCAAGGCTAATGTGGCGGCTGGAATATCAATATTATTTACTAATTTATTTGAAACAGTTCCTGCTTTATACCCATTCGGATATCTTACCATTAATGGGGTGTTGGTACCTGAATCATACATAAATTGCTTGGCGCGAGCATGAGGTCTTCCTTGGTCTCCAAAGAAAAATATGATGGTTTTATCTAATAATCCATCTGCTTCCAATTGCTTCATTATTTCACCCACACTTACATCTACAAGTTGAACGGTTTCTAAATATAAGGCCCAATCTTTCCTTGCTAAAGGATGGTTGGGATAGTATGGGGGTAATTTCACTAAATCTGGATTAACAGGGTGTAAGGAATCGGTATGAAAAGGTCTGTGAGGAAAAAATATTTGTGCCTGAGAAAAGAATTTTTGCCCTTTTGCTCTTTTACTCCAATGACCTCCCTGGTACAAATCACCAAACGTTGCCTTAAAATTATAATCCATTTTACCTTCTTTGTCATCCATATTTCTATCCCCATTCGTGACAAAATAACCAGCATTTTTAAAATATTTGGTAATAGGTTTTATGCTATCTGGTAGCTCCTTTTTAAACCGTGTTCTATGTTGTTGAACCCCAATGGTAACAGGATACATCCCTGTGATTAAACTAGACCTACTAGGTGAACAAACCGCAGTAACAGTAAATAGGTTTTTATATAAAACAGATTCTGAAGCGAACTTATCCAGATTAGGAGTATGTACCAAATCATTGCCATAGCATCCTAAATCGGTGCCCAAATCATCGGCAACAATCCATAAAATATTGTAATCTGTTGTCTTAGGGTTAAGGGTTTCCTTTTCCTGAGATTTACAAACACTAACCAATAGAATTCCTATAATTAATATGTAAATTTTTATGTTTATTCCGCGTACCACTTTAATTTATTTTGCGTTTTAAATTAAAATTTAAAAATTTCAGATTCTGTTCTCGAATTTTCTAAAATATGTATAAGTTCTTTTAAATTTTCTGGATAATCTTCAGAAAGATTCTTGGTTTCACTTGGATCGGAATCTAAATCAAATAAAAAATATTCAGGAGTTTCTTTCACCTTGTATTTTACCAATTTCCAATTATCTTGTCTTATGGCTTGACGACCTTGTAGCTCATGAAATTCCCAATATAAATAATCATGATTTTGCTGTTTTCCGCTTTCTAGTAAAGTTGGCAAAAATGAAATGCCGTCTGTTTCAGAATTTAATTTAGTATTTAAAATATCTGCAAATGTGGGCATGATGTCCCAAAAAGCAGACATATGATTTGTACTTGTTCCTTCTTTAATTTTACCTTTCCATTTAACTATCATGGGAACTCTCATACCGCCTTCAAACAAATCTCTTTTGTAACCTTTTAGAACACCATTACTATCAAAATAATCTGGATCTGCACCGGCTTCTTTGTGTGGACCATTGTCTGAAGTAAAAATAAATATAGTGTTTTCTTCTAATCCTAAATCTTTAACTTTTTGAACAATCTCACCAACTTGATCATCCAACAATGTAATCATAGCCACAAAAGCTGCATGACCATTTTCTTGGGAACCATATCTTCCTGTTTTATATAATTCCCCATCATCAACACCATTAAATGATTTTTCAGGGTTAAATTTTCCGATGAAACGATTCATGTATTCTTCAGGAGCGAACAATTCAGCATGTGGAATAATAGAAGGATAATAAAGGAAAAACGGTTCGTTCTTATGATTATCAATAAAGGAAAGTGCTTTTTGATGCATTAGATTGGGACCATATTGTCCTTTTTTTAGGCCTTCATTTTCTTTAAGATTAAAAACTTTATCGTTATCCCAAAGGTAATTTGGGTAGTAATGATGTGCTAACATTTGATCGTGAAATCCAAAAAAAGTATCGAAACCTTGATTTAATGGGTCTCCTTCAAGTCCAGAACTTCCCAAGCCCCATTTTCCAAAACCACCAGTTGCATAACCGTTTTCTTTTAATAATTCGGCAACCGTATAAGTCTCTTTTGGAAGCTCAATTTTTTTATTACCCCGAATAGGTGTGTGACCTGTATGTTGTCCTGTCATAAGTGCAGACCTAGATGGCGCGCAAACTATAGAACCTGCATAATGTTGTGTAAATAACATACCTTCTTTTGCTAGCCTGTCAATATTAGGTGTTGAGAAATGTGTTTGTCCGTAACAACCTAAATCACCATAACCCAAGTCGTCTGCCAGAATATAGATGATATTTGGCTTATTTGTTTCAGTTGAATTATCTTTCTTGTTTTCAGCGCAAGATGTTGATATAATTATTAGTATTAAAATAAATAGATATCTACCACTCATAATTTTATTTCGGTTTCAAGACATTTGATAATCAGTTCTCCAAGTTTTTCATAGCCTTCTTTTTTATAGTGAACATTATTTGAACCTTCCCCCAAATTATTGTGAATAGATATAGATGACTCATAGATGTCATTTACAATAACCGCATGTCTCATCATAATCATTTTTGCGACATCATTGTATTTTTGCACATCACTTTCATTTCTGCCAGGTTCATTTTTAGGCACATACGTAGTAGTAACAAAAATCAATTTGGCATTCGTTTTCTTTCGAACAACAGAAATAATGGATTCTAGATTTGATGCATATTCATCGATAGTATAAGTGGGTTTACCATGTGTTTTATCTCTATTACCATATTCCTTTGAATCGGGATGGCGATAGCATAAATCCCATAAACCCCAATTAAACTGAATAATATCCCAATTTTCTTCTCCAAGCCACTCCTGAATTTTTAGCAATCCTTTCCCCGTATGTTCCCCATTGCCAGGATTATGAGAAATTATGGCGCTATCAGCAAAATATGTTTTCACAAATGGGGTGTATCCAATGGAGATGGAATCTCCAATAATTAATATTTTTGGTTTTCTAGTAGTATAGGCTGTTACTAAAAAAAAACCTAAACAAACTAAGCCCAAATAAAGTGTCTTTTTTACCATTTTTCTTCCATTTATGTATGCTCAAGTTTTTGAATGCTCTTGTACTTTTTTCCTCTGTTAGTTTCAAAAAATCTAATTATTTCATTCTCCTGAATTTTCATTTGCTAGATTATATCCTTAACAAGAGTTACACTTCCTTTTAAAGAATGATCAACATGAAAACGAATTGATTTTTAATTAACCGGTGTGAGAGTTATTTTATCAAACGAACCGACATAATTAGAACTTGAATCGTTTTTACCTTGACATTTAAACGTCATGCTATGATTTCCTGCAGCTAAAGTAACGTTGCCCAAGTTTACAGTAAGATTCGTTGAATTTGTTGCATATAAATCGATAATAGGAGAAAAATAATGCCATGAACCATTATTGTTAATCGAACAAGTATACTTGCCGAAAGAACTCCATGTTAAACCACTAACACTTACATTATATGTAGTTTCAACAGGCACATTGATATTATCAAACCTTATTCTGTCATTTATTCCATTTGCAAGCAATCTTACGTGTTGCCCACCACTGGCTAAATTGTGATTCAGTGTACTAAAGCTATTGTTAGAAGGAGACCAAACTTCGGCTATTGTTTCACATTCCATATTTAATGTTTCGGGAATTTGCCATACTCTAACATAATCAACATATGCTTGTGTAAGAAAGCCTAAAGGACGATCAACAAAATATTGGTCACCAGTACCAAGTCCGAAAGCCGCTCCATTAGACAACCATAAAAATTCTTCGGCCCAAGGAATCCATTTTGAATCAGTATATTCAACCTTGAAAACGCCATCGTAATAGATCTTTATAAAGTCTTTTGTCCACCACATACCAAAAGTATGATAGCCTGAATGGATACCGGCTGTAGCGTATTGTTTAGTACTAGCTTGTTTGTTTGCAGCATACCCATCGATATGAATTACTGCTTTTGTAAAATCGCCTGTCCAAGCCGATTCAAAAATATCAATTTCGGCACCATCATTTCCAGTGCCATCTATATTATTGACGTTTGGACCTTGTAACCAAAATGCTGTATGAGTACCATAGTTTACATCTGCGATTTTTATTCTCGCTTCATAAAAACCATATTTTGGCAAATACTTATTGTTGCTGTTTATTGACCCACAAAACATCTTTGCAGCACTCTCTTTTGTGGCTTTAAGTAATAAATCTCCTCCGGTAAGTTCTACGTTTTGAGGTTTCCAATACCAGGAGTTAATACCTATTTCAGGTCTTGGTGCACGGCTTGTTGTACTGTTGTCAACAGTCCACTTGCTAGCATCTACAGTAGTGCCACTAAATTCGTCACTAAAATTTAATATCCAATTATCAGTTGTTGGCGGAGCTAGAGCTAAAGAGCTGTTTTTTTGTGAAACGGAATTAATTGTAGGCTGAATGTTTTTATCGGTAGCTGGGTCAACCATATTTATTTTCTGAGATGAACTAGCAATCTGATCATACGAAAAGTAATTAGAATCGTTGATTCCTTCCTCACAACCTAGTACAATTGCAAGCATGAAGAAGAATGATGTTTTTAATGAAATTTTCATTTTTTTTGTTTATTAAATGTTAATAATATTCTTGTTGGTTATTAAAATTGTAACAATTTTTTAGGTCTACTATTCTATTAAGTACATTTAGTAAAATAACTCATTAATAGGAACCTACAATAGGGGGAGTTGACGGCTTTAATGTGATCAACCCCAGTAACTGTACTGGTATTCTTTTCATATTTATCCCATGAAAGCCCTTTCCCATCATATAGACTTGCAAGCTTGCTTTTTTTTCCTCGTGATGGTGTTGTATACTTTCCAGAATTTAATTCACGATATCCCTGATTAATAGGACAGTATGTTTTATTATCATTAAACCTAAAAACGTATTTACCAAAAAGTGGCTGCCATGGAACTTGTCTTGTACTAGTAATACAACTACCCTTTTTCAGCATAATGGGCAGAACCAATATCTCCAGAGAATCTCCAATAATTAATATGTTTGGTTTTCTAGTACTACCGGCTGTTACTAATAAAAAAGACAAAAAAAGTAAGCTCAAATAAATTATTTTTTTTGTCATTTCTTCTGCTTTTTGGTTAATTACTTAAAATTATTTTTTTAGAAGATTGATTACCCGAACTATCTTTTATTGTTATAAAATAAATACCTTTCATTTGATTCGTTACGTTAATTTCATGTTCAAACCCAGTCAAATTTGTTTCTTGCCTTATTAATTGACCTTGAATATTATAAATAGCATAAGATTTTAGTGGTGTTTTTCCTTTTAAAGTAAAACTGCCAGATGAAGGATTTGGGTATATTCTAAATGAGTTTGAATCAAATCTATCTAAAGCGAGGGTTGTAGATTTTAATAAAAGCGCATTATCTATAAACCAACCCGGACTTGAAGCCCCTTTTTCTACATACACTTTAATGGAAGTTACGCCAGCAGGTATCGTGAAGTTTAGCTCCACTAAATTCCACGATAAGCTCGTAGTCATCAATTTACTCGCTATTACTTCATTTGTACTCGCATTTAATATTTGAATCGAAATGGGACCAGATGGAGCAACAAACCATTTGGCATAAAAAGATAAGTTGTAAGTAGCTAAGGGCTCAACCGTAACTATTTGTTGAAGATTCCCTTCATTAGCGAGAATTCTACCAGTTGTTGTGCCTTCATAAACGTTTCCATTTGGAGTTGATAAAATACCGGTGTTGGTGCCACTCCAGCCCATGAGATCACCTGTTTCAAAATAACCATTGACTAACAAATTATCTGTTGGACCAAAAAGATTATAATAAATATCTAAATTACTGTCTGCAGTCACTAGTGTTTCTGGAATAGAGGGTGTAGATACTTGGTTTTTATAAAAATTTCCCACGTTTGTTAATGTGATTCCATCTGCCTCATAATAGTCTCCATATTTAATAGTGCTACCGGCAAGTGCATTGGGTTGATACCAACAGTATCTTTCAACATAGTCTAATGTTTCTAAATAGGGTAATGCCAATTGCATGAAGCCATAGTTTGTGGCATTTATTCTGTTAGGGTTTGCATTAAACTCGGTTATCCAAATAGGTAGGTTATATAAATCGTGTACATTCTTGAGATACGTTTTAAATCTATTAAAAACATCTGTTGGATTTGCATTTGACGAGTTTGTGGGGTTAGACCCCCAGTCATACCAGTGCACTGCAATAACATCTATTCTTATATCTTGAGCATTTGCTTTATCATAAAATTCTTTGAGCCATCCAAAAGGGGCATTTTCTCTACAACTGGGTGAGACTAAGCGTAACCCCGTTTTCATTAAATTTTTATAAGTACTTACAGCAATATCTGTGTTACATAAATTGTTATACTGTCCTGATTGATCATTACAGTTATCCGCTTCATTAAACGCCATCACATGCGTAGCCTTAAATTTTGATTTATAAAGGGTAATATCACCATCATCATTAGCGCCGCCAAAACCCCAAGCCATAGGTGCATATTCAAGTTCTATGGATGAGTTTCCGGTATTGCTCCATTGGTAAGTCCAAGTGTTATTTAATTCTGTATCTGTTCCTGTTCTGCCTTTTTTTGTTACCCAATTCCAGGGTATTACTCGAACAAAAGAAATATCGTTTTTTAAATAAGATGGCAGTTCATTAATAATTAAATCTTCCTCAGAAGCTATATAATTTTTACTCTTTCCAGTGCCGTCTTCTAAAACAGCAAATGTTACCATATATCCCTTTTTTAAAATAAAGGACTCTGCTTTGTTATCTATATTATTAGGGATGCCTGCTCCACTATGAATACTATTTAAACTTAAATTTGTGCTACTTCCTTGTAAATTAGTGTTATCATATAAGGTTAAAGGTGTTATAGACAAATCATTAGTTCTAATAACCGTTCCATTTAAATAGTAATTATCCAACCTAATATTTGATTGATAAACAGAAGCCTGATTATTAACTTTAATTTGTGTTAGATGATTCGTTTGAATAGCCGCTCCTTTTAAATTAAAAGTTCGTATCCATGAAATTCCCGATAAGAAATTTATAGCCACGTTATTTTGAAAAGGGGTGTTTGAATTTAAATCTAAATAACCTTCCGTGTTGAGCGCAAGCGTTCCGCCTGAAATGGCATCAGCCATAAGATTTGTAGATGACATTGCCAAACTCCCGGTTCCTAAATTAATAATGCCATTAGCAGCAATAGCATTAGAAACACTGTTCATTATTAAATCTGAATTTATGGCTTGATTAGGATTTATTGTATTCACAGCAGGTGGAAGATTTGTGTTATTATCCTTCCAATTTCCTTCATCAAAGAAATCATTAGTACTCATATTTCCCGTCCATACTAACTGTTGAGAAAACCCTAATGATACCTGTAATATAAACAGAACTATAGAAAGTTTATTCTTCATTTATTTAAGTTCAAGTTTTTGAATGTTCTTATAATCTTTTCCTCTGATAGCTTCAAAAGACCTAATCATCTCATTTAATTTTTCTGGTTTTTCACTGGCTAGATTATTTTTTTGGCCAATGTCTTCTTTAATATTATACAATAGAAAAACTTTTGAATTACCTACCTCTATGTTAACCTCTTTATTGATTCTTGCCCCTTGATATGGAGGTATTAAAACCCAATCACCTTGTCTAAAGGCCGTTCGTGAGGTGGCTTCCAATACTAAATCTTCCCTGCCAATATTACTTTTTCCTAAAAATACATCCATCATGTTTTGGCTATCTAGCACATTTAAATCACTGCCAACTAAATGAGCCAAAGAGGTAAACAAATCGATTTGAGACACCAAAGCATCTGATTTGCCTGGTTTTATAGTACCCTTCCAGTACGTAACAAAAGGCACTCTTGTTCCAGCTTCAAACAAGCTGTATTTGCCACCACGCAAGGCGCCAGACGGTTTGTGATTTCCTGTTTTTTCAACGGCATCATCAAAATAACCATCATTTAAAACAGGACCATTATCGCTCGAAAAAACAATTAAAGTATTTTCTAAAAGACCTTCTTCTTTTAGTGTTTTCATAAATTCTCCTACACACCAATCGGCCTCAATAAGAACATCACCTCTTGGCCCCATACCAGACGTCCCTACAAATCGTGGACTTGGTGTTCTAGGTACGTGGGGTTGTTGCAAGGCATAATACAAGAAAAAAGGATGGTTCTTTTCTCTTTTGATATAGTTCTGAGCTTGTAGCAAAAAAGTATCCGCCATTGTTTCATCTATCCATTTTGCAGACTCACCGCCTTTCATAAAACCAATTCTTGGGATTCCGTTAACGATGCTGTTATTGTGTCCATGATGCCAGTTCAATTTTAGCATTTCAGGATTACTAATTGCCGTTGGCTCGCCTTCAAAATTGTTGTCATAATCTACCGATATAGGATCATTTGGATCTAAATTATCTACAAAACCATTTTTTATATAAACCGTTGGAACTCTATCTTGAGTAGCAGCCATAATAAAGCTGTAATCAAAACCAACTTCATTGGGTCCTGGGCTTATTTGTGTATTCCAATCTACATGTCCATTACCCAAGCCCAAATGCCATTTTCCAACAATACCTGTATGGTACCCTTTCAATTTCAACATTTTTGGTATGGTTGCTTGAGCCGTATCAATTAACAAAGGAGCAGTACCCGGAAGAATTTTAGCATTTTTATTACGCCAAGGATAGGAGCCCGTTAAAAGAGCATACCTACTTGGGGAACAAGTTGCTGAAGAGGCATAACCATTGGTGAATAAAAGTCCGTTATTGGCTAATGCATCCATATTTGGAGTGGCTAAATCTATGCCGCCGTAGGCACTAATATCTCCATAACCCAAATCATCAGCATAAATAAATATGATATTGGGTGTTGGCTTTTCTTCAATTATTGATTGCGCTATTGTTTTATTATTTTTTTTACATGAGGAAAATACTAAGAGTAATAAACTAAAAAAAAGGATGTGTGATTTTTTCATTAATAAATATTTGTTTATTGTTAATTAGGTTGTTTAAATCTATTGGGGTTTTTCTCGTTGTATGCTTTGTCATCTCCCAATCCTTCAAAAATAGGGTCTACCATTTGTGCATTCCAGTCATTGTAGTGGACTAGAAGGTTTTTGAAAATTTCAGTATCTTTTTCAATTAAATTAGTGCTTTCTGATAGGTCTTGGCTTAAGTTAAATAACATCTGATTGTTTTTATTAACCACTATTTTATCGCCTTTACTACTGCGGCAAGCATAATCATTTTGATCAAATTTTCTCCAGAATAAATATTCATGAGGTATCCCTTTGTTTTCTCCTGTTATATACGGCAAGAGGTTTACACCATCTAATATGTTTTTTGATTGTATTGGAGTTGCCGCTTGCGCAATTACGGTCGCAAAAATATCCAAGGAAATAATAGGTGGGTTATAGGTAATGCCTTCAGGAATTTTTTTAGGCCATTTCATAGCAAAAGGCACATGGATACCACCTTCAAAAACATCTCCTTTACCTCCACGTAGCACGCCATTATTGGAGGCATTAACCTTTTCCGGACCTCCATTATCTGATAGAAAACAAATGATTGTATTTTCTGTAAGTCCTAATGCTTCCAGTTTATCAAGAATGCTTCCAACGCCATCATCTACGGCACTTACCATGGCTGCATAGGTTTTCCGTTTAATATCTTTTATGTCCTTAAATCTATTTAGATATTTGGCTGTAGCTTGAAGTGGAGCGTGCGGCGCATTATATGCTAAATAGATAAAAAACGGAGCGTCCTTATATTTTTCAATAGAATTTACTGCTTCTCGAGAAAGCGCATCTGTGAGGTATTCGGTTTCTACTACGCGCTCATTATTTTTTAATAGCTTGGTTTTATAAGCATCAAATTGGGCTTTCACTTCATATTCGTTTTCAAATGTCCACATGTCAGGAAAATATTGATGCCCTCCCGTTAAAAATCCATAAAAATCATCAAAGCCCCTTTTTAAAGGACGCAAGCTTTCATGCGCCCCCAAGTGCCATTTTCCCAAAGCAACGGATTTATAATTGGCTTTTTTTAATGCGTCGGCTAAAGTTTCCTCATGAAGAGGCAAACCTATATTAGGGTCATTAGGCGCAAACAAAGGGTTTCTTCCAAAACCGAATCGATCTTGATAACGCCCAGTGATTAAGCCCGCTCTACTAGGGCCACAAACGGCATAACTTACATAGGCGTTTGTAAATTTCACACCTTGAGATGCTATTTTGTCTATATTGGGCGTTGGAATGTCTTTGCAACCATTAAAACCAACATCTTCAAAACCTAAATCGTCTGCCAGTATAATTATTAAGTTTGGCGAACTAATTTCTCTTGAAGTTTTTGATGCTGGTTTTGAAATACTGTTTTGAGCATTAACAAAAATTCCGAAAACGAAAAATAATATAGAAAAAATAATTATTGTGTTTAACCTCAACTTATTTAGCTTTTTTAACATTTGTATAATCAATATTTTTTCACAGCACTATAATCTAAATTCAAAAATAGCACAACTACTACCAAAGCATGGGTAGTATTCGTTCAATAAACGGGTTAATTAGAGCAATGCGAAAATGGAAAGTGCTAAAAAGCAGCGATTTATTAAAAACTGATTAGTTAATAGTTTTTTATCCCATTATTAAACTGCCATTAACCTTACTAGATTTACTACCTTGTCCTATTAATTTTTTAATATTAATATTAATATTGAATTTTTAGCTTTTAATGATACCATGAAAAATTTCATAACCCTAATATGCTTATTATTACATCTTAACCTTTTTTCGCAGAATAATGATATTAATTATGTAGTAGATTTTATAACTACGAAACAAGGTTTGTCTCATAATTATGTGTCTTCAATAATTAGTGACGATTTAAATATTAAATGGATTGGCACTGAAAATGGCATTACTAAGTATAATGGCTATGATTTTGATCATATAAAACCAAGCGAAGAATATAAGGGACTGCTAAATGAAAATATTGAAATTCTTTTTAAAGATAGAGACAACAATGTATGGATTGGTACCAAAAGCGGAGGCTTATCGTATTTAGACATTAAAAATAATACGATAAAGAATTTCAATTATCTTATTGATTTAGAACATGAAGTAGACCTGAGGGTTACGGCCCTGTCTCAAGATGATAAGGGGAATATTTGGATTGGGACTTGGGCTAGAGGTATTTTTGTAATTGATTACCAAAATGAAAAACTTCTAAAACAGTACAAAAGCACGTCGCCTATATTAAGTATTACCAGAGACTTTTTAGGAAATATTTGGTTTGCTATTGGCCACAAACTTTTTAAATACAAGCCTTCTGAAAACAAAACACAGAGTTATGATTTTAAAAATAACATAACCGATATACTTTCTGACCCTTTTAGAGAAAAAGTTTGGATAGGCACTAGCGGATTTAGAAACAGCAAACTTTTTAACTATAATTACAATACAAATAGCATTGAAACGATTGAAACCGGCGTTATTTCCGAATTTTCAAAAAATCTATTTTTAGATCATCATCATCATCTTTGGGTGGGAACATGGGGACATGGCGTTTATAAAAGCAATCTTGACATTTCGAAGTTTGATAAAATTGATTTAGTATCAAGAACTTCTGAAAAAATGAGTGCCAATTATAATACCATTTTAAATATTCATCAAGATAAAAATAATATTATCTGGTTGGCAACGGCTAATGGTGGACTTGTTAGATTGGTAGAGGGCAATGGGTTTAACAATGCAGACAAATTAATTAAAAACCCCGAATTAGAGGGGCGTTTAAATATTACTACCATTTACAGAAACGAACAGAACCTTTTTTTAGGTACTGTTTTTAGCGGAATTTATTATGGGAAAGATTTTTCTAGCTTAAAGCAAATTAAAGAAATTGGTAATGTTAGAATAAAAGCGCTGTATGAATATGAAAAAAGACTATATATAGGTACTAATGATGGTTTTTATGTCTTTGATTTAGATAGTGAAAAAATTATTTTCTCATCCAATATCATAAAAAAAGTTACGGCCTTTCATATTGACAGCGATAACAATCTTTATATAGGAACACAGCAACAAGGTCTTGCCATTGTTAAATTAGATAGTCTGGATAATAATGAGTCCTATATAGTATACTCGGAAGAATCAGAAAACAGTCAAAAATTAGAAAGTAACAGAATAACGGGCATTCAAGAAGATAAAAACAAAAACATCTGGGTAAGCTCCTACAATGGCTTACATCTTTTCGATAAAAAGAATAAAAATTTTATACATCAATCCACTTTACTAAAAGAAAAACTCCCAAGTGTCATTATTAATTCCATCACAATAAAAGGTAATAATATTTGGCTAGCGACTCCCAGCGGGTTATTTAAATTTAAATATAGCAACAAAAAATTAACACTTGAAGATTCGGTTACTATAGAAAACGGCCTTAATAGTGATTTTATTTGTGCGATAACTTTTGATGAAAATTCAAATATTTGGTTTAGTACACATACCGAAATAGTTAAATACAACGAAACAAATAAAGCGATTACAAGTTATGGCGATATTAACGGCTTAGAAACAACCTCTTTTAATAATGCCAGTTTCTATAATTTTAAAAATGATGCGGTTTATTTTGGTGGCATTGACAATATTACTTTTTTCAATCCCAATACTCTAAAAGATTTCCGCTCTTTGCCTGAAATAATTTTTACTAATTTAAGAGTTAATAACAAACTTGTACCATACAAAAAAGGTAGTAAAATACTTGACAACAATATAAACTATGCCAAAGAAATAATATTAACTCACAAGG